>NZ_JAUBVR010000147.1:0-5721 GCF_036705955.1 Microcoleus sp. A6-C6
TATCCTTTCTCTTCGCTGTGCTTATCTCAACGGTCAACTTTCAATTTGATGTATTTGCCAAAGTGAGATGCACCCTAGTGACATCCACTTCGATCGCCAAATCCGGCGGTGGTTCGACACCCCAAGCAATCCGATCCTTACCTGCGATCGCCGCCCAATTATCGATATAAAAACAATAATCAGGTTCAATGCCCCTTACCTCCGGCAAATCCATCGTAATCGGTGTAAACGCTTCATAATCTCGCCCTAGGTAATCCAGCAGAACCTTGACGACATCAGCAATAATATTCGCTTGTCTTCCGTGTACGGGTAAAGGCGACATTAACAAAATCTCTCCTGGTCGATACTTGATGCGCGGAATCTGACGGTCTCCTAATTGTTGCACAAGAGCTTGATAGTCCTGCCAAGTACCAGGCAATTTAATCACTGTTCCTGGCGGCAAATGAATTTTTTCTGGGGTGACAACTGCAAACATAAAATTTATACCTCTAAAAAGTTCTTTATTTATCAATCTATCTGCTTCACTACCTCCAAGGCTAAGCCTAGCACCTCTGCAATTTGCTCATCGCTTAAGCCAAGCTGCCGTAACTTACCCACCGCTTCTATCTTAACTTGATTCTTCTTGCCCTGAGATTCAGGAGTCGCAGGCTGACTTTTATCGGGGGTGGTAGTGGGTACTTCCGAGCAAGCATTGATATAGTTAATTGTGTTGCTATGACCAAAATGAGTATTATTGCGATCGACCAAATTAATATTCAGATTTAATTGCCGTTCGAGAACAGATTCAAGATTACCTTTATCCACTGGTTCGCCAAAAACATCAGATAACATTTGCAAAAGCTTGTAACCTACATCCTTAGCATGACCAGGCGTACAGCCATAAGTATCTGCAATATCGGAATACTTTTGTCGGTTCAGTATTCCCTCGATAATTTTACGCTGCAAGTCATTGAGATGTTTGCCTGTCTTCGCGCAGATCGCTTCATCTACAAATTCCAAGATATCGGCGGTGTTCATCAGTAGGGGTGTCAGAGAACTAGAGTTAGTATAGCCGACTTTATCCGTCTTTATCCGTCTTTATCCGCCTTGCACCCCAATTTTAGAAAGACCCGTCTTTTTCCGTCTTTTTTTTTCCTGGATTTTGAGTGTTTGCCTGTATTATTGATGAACAGAATTGCAATAGATCGGTCAGATAGGCAGGTTTTTCCGATATTATCCGATCTTTCCGACATTTGAGCAAATTTTTCTGGAAAAGTTCAGACTCAATCCGACTGACAGGGCGATCGGGTTTGGGTTTTGATTGGGAAGGTATTGTTTGACACTTAGATTGTTAAATATGAATCCGTAAAAGGAGATAAGTATGAAAAACATGATTGTCGGCATGATTTCTGGAGTTGGAATTTTTGCTTCTACAATACCAGGGGTAGCTCAGAATCCACCACCTCCAAACATCCCATCTGGTATCTATGGGAGTCAAGGTCACAACTATTACTGGAATAACACCGAGAAAACTTCGTGTCACATTGTCGGTCCCGCCCAGTTGAGGCTATTCGTTAATAGAGGTATGCCGAGTAGAGGAAATGCACCTTTTACCCCCTCTAATTTTCAAGGTGGTTGTCTATGGCCTCAAGGGCTTTATGTACCACCAAACAACCAAGGCAGAGTGATGTACATCAACTCCCGTAAAGAGATTTGCCACGTAGGACCGTCATTGTTCGGATTGTTACGCCAGCAATTTGGAGCGCCGCACCCAGGTTCTTCTCTAGAAGATATCTCTCGAGGTTTGACAAATATTGGTACTTGCCCTAATCCTGGATAAAATCTTGGGTATTATGGCCTCTATCGCCTTACAAATAGGGCAGGTAATTCCCACCTTATTTGTAAGGCGATTGCCCTTTACTTTTTTGAGCGCTCGCCCTGTAGATGAAAAGTGTAGAAGTGTAGATGCGATCGCACCTTGTCTTTTTTTACCCACAGGGCGATCGATGAGGGGTTGGGATGCGATCGCCCTTTACTTTTTGTATTGATAGACGAGCGATGAAAAGTGTGGATGCGATCGCACCTTTCTTTACCAAAAATCTAATTTTAAACAGAAGTACGATCGCCCTTTCTCAACCTCTTCAACAACTCCGGCGTCACCAACCCTTGCGGAAAAAATATCGTTCCCACCACTATCAGCAACCCAAAAATAATTAAGCGTCCATCCCGCAAAAATTGCGCCAACCAAATCGGCAATCCCTGAATAGTCGCCATCCCCCTCAAAACCTCCGGTAAAGCAGTAAAAACCATCCCGCCCAAAACCGACCCGACAAACGTTCTGCTACCACCAATCAACACAGAAGTCAAGTAAATAATACTAGCATCAAAAGTACCTTGACGGGCGTTCCAAGTATTGAGAAAATGCGCGCTAACCGCCCCAACAACCCCTGCTAAAATAGCACCCAACGTAAAAGCCAGAACCTTGTAAAAAGTCGGGTTAATGCCGATCGCATCAGCCGCCAACTCATCAGCCCGAATCGCCGCAAAAGCCCGCCCCACCCGAATCCGTTCCAGCCGGTAGAGAATCGCCATACTTACCAGCAGCAAAGGCAGTACAATCCACAAATACTTGATCGGCGTTGCAAACGGCTGCGGAATCCCAAAAATGCCCACAGCCCCGCCAGTGATATCCAGATTCAGCGATAATACCCGCAGAATTTCCACAAAAGCAATAGTTGTGATCGCCAAATAAATCCCCCTCAACCGTAGCGCCGGAATACCCACCAAAATACCCAGCAACCCCGAAACAGCCCCTGCAATTATCATCTCCAACAACAGCAGCGGCAGCGGAAACAAACCCCCCGTCGTTTGAAACACCGTCGTAGACAAAATCGCCGCAATATAGCCACCCAAAGCATAAAAACCGGGGCTAGCGAGAGACAATTGTCCAGTCATCAAAGGCAAATATAGCGACAACCCCAACATTGCACCCAGCAACATCGAGACAATCAGAAACCCGTAAGTAGTAAAAAATGTAGCCATGATTTTAGTTTAAATAATAAACATACTTAAACACCAACTTTATCTCAAATTCAGTCCCATCATAATCATTCATTTCTCTCTTCTCTTTCTCTGCGTACTCTGCGTACTCTGCGGTTAAATCATTCCGATCTAATTAGTTTCCGTAGGGGCAATCCCCCCGTTGTTGCCCCAATTTCAATCGAATCATCTTACACCTTTTCAATCAAACGCCGCCCAAACAAACCCTGCGGCCTAACCAACAGCATAATAAACAATATCGCAAAAGCCACAGCATCCTTATAAGCCGAAAAATCTCCCGGCACAAAAGCCTCCACCAAACCAATCATAAACCCACCCAAAACAGCCCCAGGAATACTACCCAAGCCACCAAGCACAATCACAGCCAAACCCTTCAAACCAAAAGCAATCCCAAAATACGGCCCAGCAATACTCACACTAGAACCCACCAAACCCCCCGCCAAACCAGCCAAAAAACTGCTCACAAAAAACGTCAAAACAATATACCTGTCAGTATTAATCCCCAACAAACTAGAAGTAGTAGCATCTTCAGCAACCGCCTGCATTGCTTTACCAAATTTCGTGAAATTTATCAAGTAAGTTAGCAGGCTAACAATCGCCACAGCCACCCCAAAAATCACTATTTGCACAGTGCGAATCGGAATCTGTCGCTCCGCCGTACCAAAGTTAATAGCTGCTGGTAAATTACCGTAAGTATTAGCTGGAAAAGTGTAGATTTCCGCCCCTACAAGATATTGAATGATATTGGCGATCGCCACCGCCGCCCCCAAACTAGAAACCACCGTCAGCAGAGGATCTGAGTTTCGGCGGCGCAAAGGCAAAAAAGCAACTCTTTCCACAATTACTCCCACCAAACCAGCCAGCGTACTACCCAAAATTAGCGCTACAGCAAAAGGCAATTGCACGGGAATTCTCGCATTAGCCAACAATCCGTTAAAACCGAAAGCGCCCCCCATCAGCGTATAGGTGAAATAAGCACCCAAAGTAAACACTGCACCGTGAGCAAAATTAATAATTCCTAGAATAGAAAAAACCAGCGTGTATCCCAGTGCGAAAATAGCATACACGCTGCCGATCGACAAACCATTCAAAAATTGTTGCAAAAACAGAGTTAAATCCATCGCCAGTCACGAATTACGCATCAATATTAAATCATTCATCTATCGACAAACTAAAAATCTTCCTTCTATCCGTTACATCCGTTGCCGAACTTCCTTCTTGATTCATTTCAAAAACTCAAACCTACCGTTATTTCCATCCGCATCCATTTTAATCCGTGCCACATAAAACTCTTTCTGATTTATTTCACCTTCCGGCGTAAAAGAAATTTCCCCTAAAGGTGTATCGTACTTGCCTATCAACAACTGCTGATTCAGCTTTGTCCGCAATTCTGCCAAAGGCTTGTCATTCACCTTAGACTGAGCATTAATTACCTTTAATGACTCAACAAAAACTTGTACCCCAGTAAAAGCTTGAGCGCTAAACTGAGGCGGTTCTTTCTTAAATTGGGCACGATAAGCGTCGCGGAAAGCCTTATTAACTTCATTCGGATATTCCGGGCTGTATGCTTGGGCAATCAAAACCCCATCGCAAAGAGCCTTGCAAACAGTAAATACATTGGAAGTATTCAGACCGTTGCCCCCAATAATAACGCCTTTGTAGCCCAACTCTCGCAACTGCTTAATTAAATTTCCTCCATCTGCCGCCAACCCGGAAATAATTATCAAATCGGGCTTGACATTGATCGCATTAGTGGCTTGAGATTGGAAATCTGTATCAGTAGTCAAGAATTTTTGGACTGTGGCCAATTCCAGTCCCATCTCTTTAACCGTTTTCTGGAAAGTTTCAGTCTCAGATTTGCTAAAAGCATCATTCTGAGCAAAAAACACGGCTACTTTTTTGATATTGGGATTTTGCTTGAGGGCCGCTTTAACTGCGTTAGGTGCTACCACGGCGACAGGCGCGGAGACTCTGGCGACATAATCGCCAATCTGGGGAATGCCTTTAGCTGTGTTGGAGGGTGCGAGCACGGGAACTTTGGCGCGATCGGCGATCGGATCTGCACCAAAAGCCTGTTGCGATAGAGTAGGCCCCACAATACCAACCACCTTATCCTGATTGATCAAAGTATTAAAAGCATTGATCGCTCCCTGTTCATCTCCACCCGTATCTTGTAACACCACTCTGATCGGTGTCCCATCTACACCGCCGCGATCGTTGAAATACTTCTCAGCAATTTTCACCCCAGCCACCTGTTCCTGGCCCAGTAAAGCGACATTGCTAGTTTGCGCCACCCCAACTCCAACGGGAATAGCGGCTGAGTTCGCCGCACCCGCACTCTGTGGCGAGGCTGCCGGAGATGGCGAAGTAGCTGTAGATACTGTTGTAGAGGTCTGGGGAGTGTTGGTCTGACTGCAACCAATCAGGAGTGAAGCGCAGGTAACGAACAAGGCACTAGGACGAGTAGTAAGGTTTTTCATGGGCGATCGAACACATATATATATAGAACATCTGTCTGTACAGATATTCTACCCATTGGCGGAAGAGTCCCCTGAAAAAACCTTACTAATACCGATCGAAACAGGTGATATCCGGAAAAGCAGATTGGGCGAGCGGAGTTTTGAACCAGCCTGAGCAGGTAAAACCCTGACACTGCAAGCTTCAAAAAAAAACTCAAAAATA
>NZ_JAUBVR010000148.1:0-5661 GCF_036705955.1 Microcoleus sp. A6-C6
AATTATGAGTTAGCTCTAGGGGGATTAAATTGAAAACCTTCTATTATAGCATAGATTTTTTTTGCAAGAGGTCTAATAGCTCGGTGGGGCGGCTGAACCTTTATGATTTCAATAATTCCGCTCTGTGCGGCACAGAAGGCTGTCTTTATGTTGGCTACTTAATTCCGAATGATTCGGGTCAAGTGCCAACAGAAGTATTTGCAGCTTATCTCGACTCCAATCACCCGCCTAAAACTCCATTATTTCAGGTGGAAAGTTCCTCGCGCGAGGGTTTGCCTTGTCTAGTAGTGAGTCAGCTTTCCGAAAAAGACCGCCGCCAGCTTCAATTTTGCTACGACGGTCTTACCTATCAACTTGCTGACAGCCTGTTTTTCAAAGGTGATTAGTCTTTGGGATTAGGCTGGTCAATCTCAATCAAAATCTTCGTCTAAATCAACTTCAACATCAACCTCAGTAGCTTCGGAAAATTGATCTAACTCCTCTAATTCTGAGTCAGTTCCTCCTTCAATTTGTGTAATTTTGCGAGGGGGCGACAATTTACCTCGACTTTTGCGGTTAGTTACGCTTTTTGGCAACGCCTGGACTTCTGCTTCAGCACCAGCAGCTAGACTTGGCAACCGGGTATCGCTAGCGTCAATGAAGCCAGCAATGTTATTGTGCAGTCCCCAAATCAATTTTTTTTGTAATTTTTGACCGAGAAACAGCTTGTGAAAATTAGCCTGATTGGGCTGAGTAATGCTGTGAGTCTTGCAGCAAAAAGATTTATTCTTGCCTTCTCCTTCTTTGATAGCTTTAAACTCGACATTCAAGACTCCCAAAGAGCGCCATTTATCATTTTTACCGCTGTAATCTTTGCCAAAGTAATCAGCAAATACCCGTTCTAAATTGCGGTAAAATTCTTCTTTAGCGCTCTTGAAGCTCCAGAGAGCTACATTCTTGAAACGCACGACAATCGGCACTTGATGTAGGGGTTGATTTTTGACATTTAAAAAGATGAGAGCGTGTTCTGAGCAAACTTCCTGCATTTTCTTATCGAATAAATGGCGATATTCGTCGTAAGACCCGATAAAAGTACCGGCTAATTGTCCATTTTCTTCAATATCTTTGTAGCGGATGTACTCAGGCACAAAAGCTAATACCAACATCCTCGGTTTTTGCAGCAGCAATCCCGTCACTTGGTAAGTCAGTTCAACGGTAGTTAATTCCTCTTGATTAGGCATTGTATGCCATTCGGCTTTTGCAAGCTGGTCGGCCGGGAGCAAAATACCTGCTGGGTTATCGTTAATTACGATTCCATAGGGCAAAGAGGGTTTGCGACTTTGGTTGTACTCACTGTTCAATAGCTCCGGGTCTATCTCGTAAGAATCAGCAGTCTTATTCTTTTGGGTGTTGGAGTTTCCACGAGAGTTGTGTGCTGTCTTTGTTGGGGATTTTGCGTTATTGTTTCTTACCATTGTTTACCTATTTGTGTCATTGTTTCCCCCTAAAGGCGATAGCCGTTCTCTGGAATATGGACTTGTTTTATTGCTACTAATTCAGTCCGCTTGGGTTGAGAACAATCTGACTTCTAACAAATGCCTGTATGTCCCGTAAATTCATGGCATCAAATTCGTCTTAAAGGTTAACTGAACCGTATTAGCTACTAATCAATCAAGCTGAATCAATTCAATCAAGCTGAATCAATTCAATCAAGCTGAATCAATCTAATCAAGCTAAATTAATTCACTTTTTTTAACTACAACAATTAGACTATAAAAGTCTTTTCCGAGCAAGGAGTTCAGTGTTCAGTGTTTAGTGTTCAGTGACCCGAATCCTTACCAATAAACTAACAAACCAACTAATCAACATGAATGATTTGCAAATTTTGCCTAATACTAACAAACATACCTTAGTACAAATGGCAGCTCAACCTCCTAAACGTTCGTTAACTAGCATTGATTTTTCCGGGTTGTTGGGTCAGTTCATGAATCCTGAAGGACTTTCAATGTTAGGGTTATTAGTAGCTCTGGCTGTAATCTCTAAAATCATCGGAATTGGCAAGGGAAAAATTACCTCCGGTCGGCTGTGCGGGACGGCAGAAAAGATGACAGCGACGGGCTTGTCTCTCAAACAAATAAAAGAGAAAAAACGGCAGCCAGTTACTTTATGGAGCGGCACGCCGACTTATTGGTTTAAGAGCGTTAAAGGGTTGAGCGCTAGATTGCAAACGCTATTTGGTGCAAGTCCGACGATTTGGTTTCCTCACGCCGAACGCGGCACTTTAGTTATTGGTGCCCCTGGCTCTGGTAAAACATTCAGCGTAATTGACCGCATGGTTGAAAGCGCATTTCACCAAGGCTTTCCTGTGATTATTTATGACAAAAAAGGAGACCAAATGAAGCTGAACGCACCCTTAGCAGTGCGCTACGGCTACGATGTACAGGTGTTTGCACCGGGGGAAGCTTACAGCGGCGTTATCAACCCTCTTGATTTTATGAGAGATGCACAAGATGCAGTAATGGCCGCAGAAATTGGACAAGTTATTGCTCGAAATGCAAATTTGGGGGAGAGCAAAGGTAACGAATTTTTCGAGAAAGCAGGGGAATTGATGGCTAAGGGATTAGTGCAGTTAGCAAAGAGCAGTATTTACCCGGATTTGGCAATGGTTTATGCAATTATTCAACTGCCCGATTTAGTCAAGCGCATCGACCACGCCGTTCACCGTCCCGACGGTCATCCGCTGAAGATGGACAGGTGGATTGCTTCTAGTTTTTCGCAGTTATTAAGTTCAAAAGATGCTGAAAAAACTGTGGCGGGTATTAAGGCAACAGCAGAAGCAACTTATTCGAGTTTTATTCAAAAAGATTTGCTGCGAGCGTTTATTGGTCGCAGCACTATTCCGGTTGTTTTAGAAGGCAAAAAGTGCATTATTTTTAAATTAGATGACCAAAGACGAGCTGTAGTTGGGCCTCTATTGGCTGCTGCTATTCACTTGTGCGTGGTGTCTAATTTGAGTCGGGTGCGTTCTGACCCATTTGTGTACTGTTTAGACGAATTTCCGTCTCTCAAATTCGACAGAATGGATCAGTGGGCTAACGAATACCGTTCCGCAGGGGGTGTGCCGATTGTTGGCATTCAAAGTTTAAACCAATTGTACAATCTCTATGGAGAGAAAAAAGGGGCTGCGATCGCCAGTGCTTTGTCAACTCACGTCTTGTTCAACCCCGGTGACTTTGACACAGCGGAAAAATATTCCAAGCGCTACGGAGAAATGGAATTGCTGGTGAAGAATCGTTCTACAGGCAGTTCGACGGGACAGCAGACAAGTCGTTCTGTCAATTGGAGCGAACAATTGCAAAAGAAACCCCTAATCAGTGCTGACGAGATTTTGCGGTTTCCTCAAGGCAAGTGCGTCATTACGAATCCTGGTTACGGAACGGGTGCGGAAGCTCTGTTTCCCTATCTGATCAAGATTCCAGTGCGCCCTGGCGACATCAAGCGAGTCAAAGATTCTGAGGCTCTTTGGGATAGCAGCATTTGCCCACAGCTCGAACGCAGAGCCTCGGCACTGTCTGTGGAACGGGAAACTGGTCGATCGATTAATATTGATGAAGAGCTGGACAATCGGATTAAATCAGCTTACCAGTTATTGCCGCATCCCAACGATCCAGAAGAACCCGTGACGGAGGCTGATGTTGAGTTGCGGGTTGACGCTCCTGACGCGAACAGCGTGGCTGGGGAAATAGCAGTTAGCAATATTCGCAAAAAACTTAAAAATTTGTCATTTGGTGGCGATAGATAATGGAGCAAACTAAACAATTTTTGGCTGATATTTTGATTGTTGACGATATTCCCGCCAACGTTCAATTACTTTCTATGATGCTCATTGAAAATGGCTATAAAGTCCGCAAAATGATGAGCCCAGAGCGAGCTTTGAAAGCCATAGAGCTGCAAATACCTGATTTGATTTTGCTCGACATAAAAATGCCCGGTATGAATGGCTATGAAGTCTGCCGTCAACTAAAAGCATCGGAAATTACTTGTGACATTCCTGTAATTTTTATCAGTGCTTTAGATGACATATTTGACAAAGTAAAAGGGTTTGAGGTGGGCGGTGCTGACTACATTATCAAACCTTTTGAGCCTGTTGAAGTGTTGGCGCGGGTATCTGCTCAACTTAAAATGCAGCGCTTGCAGCAACAACTGCGTTCTGCTAACGCGCAATTAGGGGCACAAAATGTCCAGTTAAGTCAGGAAATACAAGAGCGGCAACGGGCCCAAGCTAATTTGCTCCTGTTGTTACACGCAGTTTCTCACGATTTGCGATCGCCTATATCGGGAATGTCGCTGTTGCTGCAAAGTCGCCTCAATGATACTACCAGTAGCATTGCTATTGAGCGGCCTGCTGTGGAGGTTATGGTGCAAAGTTGTTCGCGCCAACTCAAGTTGATTGAGTCGCTAACAGCAGCACAACAGTTTGATGTACAAAGTGATTCTTTAGTAATGAAGCCGCTGTCGCTGTACAAATTAGTCAAAAATATTCTTATTGAAAGAGCGCCGATTTTTAACCAGCATCGAGTCAAGGTGAAGCAGTTTTTTGCCGCAGATTTGCCTTTGGTCAATGCTGATGCCCAGCAGCTCTGGCGGGTATTTGGCAATCTCATAGATAATGCTGTCAAATACAATCAGCCGGGATTTATTTTGACTGTAGAAGTTAAACAGGACGGTAAGATGGTGCGCTGTATGTTAGCAGACAATGGGGCAGGAATTCCACCGCAGCAATGTGCAAGATTATTCGAGCCTTATACGAGGGGAGTTGGAGTTAAGTTAGGGCAAGGAATGGGGCTGGGACTTCATATTTGTCGGAAAATTGTTTCGGCTCATGGCGGACAGATTGGTGTTGAAAGCGAGTTGGGAAAAGGAGCTAGGTTTTGGTTGACATTGCCCACGTTTGAAGAGTAAAAATCTGTGAGTTGAATTAGAACGACAAACTTGAAGAGAAAGTATCCACTGTCACGAAGCTCGATCGCCCAAATTGCCAACTGCCGTCTTTTTTGAGCGTAGCAGCTAAACCAAGCCCAAGCGCAGTGCTTTAACGGCTGCATGGGTGCGATCGCTCGCTTCAAGTTTGACTATAATCATCTCTATATGACCTTTGGCAGTGTGAACGCTTATTCCCAGTTGAGCGGCAATTTGTTTATTGCTTTTACCCTCAACTAGCTCCTGTAAAACTTGCATTTCGCGTTCCGTCAGGTTAATATCGTCAGTCGCATAGCGATCGGGCAATGGTGTTTTGAGGTTTTGCAGTATGCAGCTAGCAACTTGTGCGTCGAGGTAAGTGCTACCTGAAAGCACAGCGGTAATCGCTGCTAGAAGTTGCTCTGCGTTAGTGCCTTTAACGCAGTAGCCGTGAGCACCACTGGACAAAGCCGCCATCACTTGAGTTGGGTTGGTGTGATGGGTGAGCATCAAAATGCGAGTATCCGGCAATGCAGCCTTGATTTGTTGTGTGGCTTCAATACCGTCGATTCCGGGCAAGTCAATGTCCATCAGCGCGATGTCTGGTTTATGTTGCAGCGCTGCACTTACAGCTTCGTTGCCGTTAAGGGGCTTGCAATTAAATATAATCCCAGTTATCTTAGAAGAGTAAGAAACAAAAAATCTGACATGAGCGGTTGTGAC
>NZ_JAUBVR010000015.1:0-95705 GCF_036705955.1 Microcoleus sp. A6-C6
CTCCCCTCAGCTTCCTGGGTTTTGGGGCGGTATTTGTTGCATCCGCCGTGGCTGGGAGGACGTTAAGCGTGCGATCGCAAACCTCCTTCTACAAACACAATTCACTCTCATTTAACGATACAGTAGGGACAATAGCTCAAGAGATTTAGCCCAAAGGAGGCTGAATATGTCTGATGAACAAGTAGAGCGCATCATAGTGACTGTTGACGACCAACACTTATCGGTAATTCAATCTGTTGTCACTGCCAACCGAGTCGGCGGGAATGAAAGTCAATGGGGTGCTACCTGTGACTGGCATCATTACTGGAGAAGTTTCTCAGTCGAAACTAGAAGGACTAAAGAGTGTAACGGGCGTTGCTAACGTTGAGAGCGATGGAGAAATACAGGCAATTTAAACCAATCATTTAGAGGTTAGTAAATCCAGTTTTGCTAAGCCCAAATAGCGGACGCCTTCGGGAGTTACATCAAACCGGCAAGGCAAAACTTCGACACCTTCACTCATAGCTTGTCTGAACAATTCTCCGTAAAGGCGATCGGCACTATCTCCCGGAGCAAAATCCGTACAATCCCCGCGATTAATAAAATACAGCATTACAGCCCTCGAACCCTGCCGTACTACTTCGATCAATTCTCTCAAATGTTTCTGTCCTCTCTCCGTCACTGTATCAGGAAATAGAGCTAATGTATCTTTGACCCAAGTTGTATTTTTAACTTCCAGAAAAATCGGTTTTTCCTCACCAGTCAGCCAAAAATCAACTCGACTTTTATTGTCTTTTCCATAAACAACTTCCGGCTTAATCGCAGTATAATTGCCCAAATCGGGAAACAATCGCAATTCCAAAGCTAATTTAACTACTCGATTTGGCAGCCCAGTATTAACTCCCACCCAAGTTGGCACAGTATCGCAAACCTTAATTAATTCCCAAGTATAAGCTAACTTGCGTTTGGGATTGTCGCTGGGAGATACTAGGACTGGATTGCCGGGAATCAAAACACCAGTCATCGGGCCAGTATTCGGACAGTGAGCGGTGATGATTTCTCCCGAATCTAGTTCGATTTCGGCGAAAAATCGCTTGTACCGCTTGATGAGAGTTCCGGGTAAAAGAGGAGGATATTTGTAAATTAAGTTAGTCATTAGTCAGTTGGCAGTTGGCAGTTGGTGGTTGGCAGTTGCAAATTGTACTATACAAATTTTTATCTTCTTTTATCAACTCATTTATCTCATCATTTAAAGGCTAATTTGTCTTACTTTTCATCAACTGTTTCATCTGCGCTTTAAAAGCTTCCACCAGTTCGGGACTAGCTTGGGTTTTTTGCCAAGAAGGGCGGGAATTTAGCCGATCGCACCAAGCCTGCAATTTGGGGTAATTTTCCAAAGACAGACCTAGTTCGGGCAGCCAAGGCACGGAAACGCCAGCTACAACATCCGCGAGGGTAATCGTGTTGCTACCAAAAAAAGGTGTATCGCCCAACAACTCCTCAAAAAACCGCAGTACCGTCGCCACTTGCTGCCCAGCTTTTTCCAGCTTTTCCGGGTCGCCTGCGCCGCCGAAAGTCTGGCGTACCAAAGGACTCATTGCCGGTGACAATTCGTTGACTGTGACCATTTGTACCATGCGGGCGATCGCCAAATCCTGAGCATTCTTCGGCAATAGTGCGATCGCCGGATACTTAGCTTCCAGATAATCAAGAATAGCCAGAGTTTCTATTAAATGAAAATCACCATCAGCCAAAACCGGAACGTGGTGAAAAGGGCTAATAGCCAAAAAATCTGGTTGAAACTGATCCCCGTTTAATTGAAGTGGCACTAACTCAAACTCAATCTCCTTTTCCAGCAAAACAATCCAGACGCGGCGAGAATTAGTAGAGAGCGGATTATAATAAAGTTTCAGCAAAATCAAATCTCCTAATGGTCAAATTACTAAACTCTTGGTAGTTATTAGACTATACGCTTGGGTTAGCAGTTGTCATTTCGAGGAACGAAGCAATCGCAGTGTCTATTTTTCACATCGTTTTATTGACCGGACGCTCTTAACTGAACCGTATTGAGTTACTAGAGCGAATTAACGCCCAAAAATCATAGCACGAAACCCAGACACATAGAAAAAATCTGAATTCATGTTATGATTTTCCAGATTTGCTATTAAACTTAGTGAAGCCTTTTAGCACTAGCGTTAGTAACCATTTGTGTCTGAAACCCAGAAGCCCTCTCGTTCCCTAGCAGGGATTGCCGGCATTGTCGCAGTCGCCACTCTGATTAGCAAAGTCTTTGGATTGGTGCGCCAAATTGCGATCGCAGCAGCCTTTGGAGTCGGTGTCGCCGTCGATGCCTACAACTACGCCTACGTCATCCCCGGTTTCCTATTTATTTTGCTGGGAGGTATTAACGGGCCATTTCACAGCGCCATAGTCAGCGTTTTAGCCCGCCGCGACAAAAAAGAAGCTGCACCCTTAGTCGAAACTATCACCACCTTAGTCGGCGGCATATTGCTGTTGGTAACAATCGCTTTAATTATTTTTGCAGATCAGGCGATCGATTTGGTAGCACCGGGATTAAATAGAACAGCAGAAGGTTTAGAAATCAAAGCAATTGCCGTCCAACAATTTCGGATTATGGCACCGATGGCATTACTTTCAGGCTTAATCGGCATTGGTTTCGGCACTCTCAACGCCGCCGATATGTATTGGCTTCCTTCGATTAGCCCTTTATTTTCCAGCGTTGCACTTGTCGGCGGTTTGGGGATTCTCGCACTGCAACTCGGAGACAAAATTACTCAGCCAAAATATGCACTAATGGGCGGCTTAGTGTTAGCTTGGGGAACCCTCGCCGGAGCAATTTTGCAGTGGTTGGTGCAACTGGTGGCGCAGTGGCGGGCGGGCTTGGGAAAATTGCGTTTGCGGTTTAATTTTAAACGCCCCGGAGTACAAGAAGTAATTAAGGTGATGGTTCCTGCTACCTTGTCATCGGGAATGCTGCAAATTAATGTCTATACTGACCTATTTTTCGCATCGTACATCCCTCAAGCTGCATCTGCAATGGGCTACAGCGGCTTGTTGATAATGACTCCTTTAGGAATTGTTTCTAATGTAATTTTAGTACCATTTTTGCCAATTTTTTCTCGCCTTGCCGAACCCAAAGACTGGCCGGAATTAAAAGATAAAATTCGTCAAGCTTTAATTTTGACCGGGATTACGATGCTACCGCTAAGTGCTTTAATGCTAACACTTGCCGGGCCGATCGTCCGCGTTGTTTACGAACGCTATGCTTTTAATCAGTCAGCTTCCCAGTTTGTCACGCCGGTATTGATGGCTTACAGTATTGGAATGTTTGTTTATTTGGCCCGCGATGTTTTGGTACGGGTATTTTACGCTTTAGGAGATGGAGAAACCCCTTTTCGCGTCAGTATTATCAATATCTTTTTGAACGGACTTCTGGATTATTTGTTAGTAGGAGCTTTCGGCGCGCCCGGATTAGTTTTGGCGACGGTGGGAGTGAATCTGGTTTCGATGATTATGTTTTTGTACTTATTAGATAAAAAGCTGGGTGGCTTGCCCTGGGGGGAGTGGAGTTTGCCATTTCTGGGGTTAGCTTGTGGAAGTTCTCTCACTGCTTTCGTGTCTTTGGCTACTCTGCAAGGCTGTCAAAGAGTTTTGGGTACTGAAGGGTTGGTAATTCAATTAGTGCAGTTGAGTGTGGCAAGTTTCGCGGGGTTGGGAGTTTTTGCCATTTTTGTGAGTCAGATGAAGTTGCCGGAAGTTGATATGTTTGTCGATCGCATTCGCGGCCGTTTTGGTAAAAAATAAAATTTAAGGGGGCGGATTAAGCATGAAATACCAGACATAGCGCCCACAATCCACGCACAAAACCCGCCCTTTACTTTACATCTTCCGCTGAAATTCCTCAAGCACATCCATCAAATGAACCAGAGACTGCATCGGAATCAAATCTGCCAGCGGCACTTCCCGCTTACCACCGCCCAACTTAACTGAAATACCTTGCAAAACTTGTCCAACTTTGTCATCATCTAAATTGCCATCTGCCATCATCGGGTAAAGTTGTTCGGCAACCACCGTATGCAGGTGAGCATCTCTCAGATACAAATGCCACTTAGCAATGTCAATGTAGACATTTTCGCCGATTTCGGCTGCTAAGGATTCGATCGCCAGCGTAGTATTAGCCATATTAAAAAAGAAACTTATTTGTTATCAATCAAAACAGTTAACAAATCGCCGATAACTCCCTTCAGCCAGAATCTTTGGTGAGGGGCGAATAATTGGCGATCGCAAAAATGAAAATTGCGTGGGCTAAAACTACTAGAGCCCAGACACCCGTTACTGTAACTGCCCAAGGCCAATCAGCCTTTTGCAAATTTTGAACAAACCACAAACCAGAATTGGTAGCAGAAAAAAGACCGACGTGAATCGCAAAATTCATGCGATCGTCTAATTGGCGGTACTCTGGGTCTTGGCGATCGGGTTTGCGGGGCCAACGAGGAGGCATAGTTTTTCACTTGATGTTAGTAGTTCTCTGCCTATTTTAATCATAAGTGCAGCTTTTTGAATTCTGCATCCCTCTCAAGACAGGAAATTTAGTCCTCTAAATTTTCATAGTCTCCTGACTTGCCACCACTTTTGCTGATCAGTCGAATCGATTCAATGACGATCGACTTTTCCAAAGCCTTAGCCATATCGTACAGAGTCAGCGCCGCGATCGAAACCGCCGTCAGCGCCTCCATTTCCACCCCAGTTTCCCCCTTAATTTTCACCGTCGCCCGAATTTGATATCCCGGCAACCCAGCATCCGGAATCACCTGCACTTCCACGCTGCTAATGGGCAAAGGGTGACACAGAGGAATCAGATTAGCCGTCTGCTTCGCGGCCATAATTCCAGCCAGCCTTGCAGTACCCAACACATCACCTTTCGGCGCATTCCCGGCTTGAATCGCAGCGAATGTCTCCGGCAGCATCCGTACCCGCGCCGCAGCCACAGCTTGCCGCACAGTTGCCACTTTCGCCGAAACGTCCACCATTTGAGCTTCCCCGCTGTTGTCGAGGTGAGTTAGCTGCGCGCGATCGGGCAATTTAGAAAAAGTTTCGGAAATGTCTTGCATTATTTTGAGAATGGTGTTAGTGTTAGATTCTGTGCGGGACAGAGATTGTTCAATTTTAGATTAAATCTGAAATTTTAACTCTTAAAGCAACAGTAAAAACAACACGGGCTTGTAGCTTAGTTGGATAGAGTGCATGGCTACGAACCATGAGGTCGGGGGTTCGAATCCCTCCAAGCCCATTATCAAAAGCGACGCATCCTACAATATTTTGTAGGGTGCGTTGTTGTTTAAAATTGCAAAGTGCGATCGACAATAGACCAATACTTTTCAGTTAGAATTGTCCGCAGAGAGGAACGAAGCAATCGCAGAGTCTATTTTTCACATTGCTTTTACTCGCTTGACGGTCTGATCTAAACTGTATCGGACAATAGACAAGATTGCAAAAATAGCTAGGATGGGCAAGATGCCCGAAGAAACAAGATTTTTGTGGGATGGGCCGGAGAGCCCGTCCCCATCCTGTCACTCATTCAAAGCATAAACATCTTTGCCACGCCCGATCGCAAATCTCATCGAATGAGACAAATCCTTGCTACACCGAGTAGTGAAAATCAACAAAGCCAAGACAGCAAGTCCCGCAGCCAAACCAAACATATTTCTGTAACCGACTTGTTCAGCCACAAAGCCCAAAGTCGGGCCAGCCAGCGCAATCCCCAAATCAAATCCGCCAATACAAAGCGAAAACAATCTGCCTCTTTCTTGAGGTTCGCACCTGTCTGACATCAGCGTCACCATCATCGGCATAACAGTACCGCCCGCCGTACCTTCAAACAAAGCTGCCAGTAAAAAAGCATTGCTGGTATTAGCAAAATACAACAATAACATCGACACAGAATAACAGATTAAGCCGCCAGAAATAAACAAACCGCGCCCGTATTTGTCCGAAGCCCGCCCCGTCAACAACCGCACACCGAAACTAGCCACAGCCGCCGTAGAATAAAATAATCCCGGATTCAAATTAACCTGAGTTTCTTGGATAAACAAAGGCATGAAAGTGCTCAAAGTTCCAAATATCAAACCAACCAGCAATAACACCAAAGCCGGAATCCTCACCCTGGGATTCCACAGCATTTGCCAGTATTTTTGGGTATTTTTGTCCTCAGATAGCGAGTCATACTTTGTTAACTCAGCAAAATTTGGTTCCGCAATTTTGGTGGTAATAAATAAAGCTATTGTGGCGAAAGCCGCCGACATCGCAAACAAAGCTGAATAACCAACCCCAGCTTGCACAAATCCACCAATCGCCGGACCAAATGCCAAACCGATAGGACTTACCAAACTCATGTAACCGATTAATTCGCCCCGCTTTCCTGGTGGCGACAAATCTGTGACCAAAGCACTGTAAGCTGTAGTAAAAGCGGCGATACTAATCCCATGAAAAGCCCGAAGAACTAACAGTAAGGGGACAGATTGAGCGAACACGTAGCCGATGGGGGCAAGTGCAGCCACTGACACGCCTAGCAGCAAAACTTGTTTTCGCCCCCGGCTGTCGGCTATTTTACCCAACTGTGGTCTCGATAGCAAAAGCCCGATCGCAAATGCACCCATCACAAAGCCAATTTGCTGTTTTGTACCGCCCACAGATTGAACATAAAGTGGCAAAGTTGGCAGCAGCGAAGCCAAACTACACCAGAATAGCAAGCCTGCGGTAAATAAAATCAGCAAGCTGCGTTTGCGTTGGGGTTCGATGTCCCTAAAAATATTCAAGATGCAAATTCCCTTTGTATAGCAGTGGACAGTTGACAGTGGACCGTGGACAGTTGCATAACGGGAATCAAACCATTAATGCAGTACGGGTATCGGCTCTATTCATGAAGTTATTTATGTCCTCACCGATGTGGCGGTTGCTATACTTTATGATTACCCATTACCAATTACCCATTACCAATTACCCATTACCAATTACCAATTACCCATTACCCATTACCAATTCACTAACTTGAGAATTGCCATATCTCCCACTGTCAACTGTCAACTATCAACTGTCCACTGTCAGTTTCACCATTCAACTTCTGCCCTTTCCTCCAGTACCCGTTGATACACCCACTCAGTTTCCATCGCCAACTTCGGCCAACTAAAGCGGCGTTCCAAATCTTCATAAGCATTGTCAACCAACCACCGCCCGTAACCCGGATTTTTCAGCACTTCCAAAATTCCCCAAGCCAAAGAATCCCGATTATTGGCCTCAGTAACAACGCCAGTTTTAGTATGCTGCACCACCTCCGGCAAGCCGCCCGCATTCGACACCACCACCGGCACCCTAGCAGCAAAGCTTTCTAACGCCACAATCCCAAAAGGTTCATAAAGACTGGGGAAAACCGCGCAGTCAGCCACCGTCTGGAATTTGTCTAGATGTTCCTCAAACATGAAGCCCGTAAAATAACACTTATGCCAAATTCCTAAATTCCAAGCCAAAAGTTTGAGATGATCTGTATTGCCGCCACCAACAATTACTATTTTGGCTTTCCCCCCCATTTCCCAAATAACTTTAGGTGCAGCATTCAGAAATACAGCAATGCCTTTTTCATAGCTAATTCTTCCTACATAATAAACTATTTTTTCGTCATCGGCTGCAAACTGGCGACGGAAACCCATCGCGTCAAATTCGTTTCTGCGGGGCTTTTTTTCTGACCTAATTCCATTGTAAATTACCTCTATTTTGTTCCAGGGAGTCGATAGTACCCGTTCGGCTTCCCGCCGCATATAATCGCTGCACACAATTACTCGCCAAGAATTGTAAGCTAGGCTATTTTCCTTGGAGTTGATGTAGCGTTGTCCGTCATTGTGGATGCCGTTGAATCGCCCGTATTCGGTGGCGTGGATGGTGGCAATTAGGGGTACTTTAAAGGTATGCTTGAGGGCGATCGCCGCATCTCCCACTAACCAATCGTGAGCGTGGATCAGATCGAAGGGGCCTTCTTCCAGCATCAGTTTGCCACCTTGGTGGCCCATGCTTTGGTTGAGGTTCGCCACCCAGTGAAAAAAGTCCCTGGCGTGTCCCACAACCACCCGATGCACGTGTATTCCTTCCACCACTTCGTACATCGGCGCGTGGCCGAACTCTACTGTAATTAAATGAATCGAGTGGCCCAGCTTCACTAATTCTGGATACAGTTCCGATACGTGGCGGGCGATACCGCCTACTATTCTGGGAGGAAACTCCCACGCCAATACCAAAATTTTCATTTTTTCCCCCTCACAAAAATTTATAAATCTTTATGTGTATTGTTGACTACTTTATTGTATAATAACCAGCCTGAAATTTTGGTAGATCGCAAATTTATGCGTGAAGGCTGACATTTGGCAGCAACCAGGACGGAAAATTATGCAGAAACCGGGTTTTTGCAGGCAATTGCTCGATCGCCCGAAACTAAAATATTTGGGCTACACCGTCAGTTTCGGGCGATCGCGCACCGCTACCCTTGCTTCAAAATCGGCTCCAATTCACGGCGAAAACTAGCCCAACCAGCCACCGATGCAGAGTCAGACACAGCACCCTTACGCATCAAAATCGCGCCGTCTTCAAAGCCAACAATGCCATACTCGCCCGATTTCGATAGTCGATCGATCTGCGGGACGATCGCCTGCAACTGTCCCCGTTCCCGGCGAAACGCAGCCTGATACTGCTGCAACTGCCACATATCGGCAATCACATATTCCATTTTCACCGCTTTCCCAGCATCATTCCGCAGTTCAAACATCGGAAACCGGAGAATTTCGCGGCGGCTTGACAAAATCGGCACAATAGTATTCGTTGCAGCCACGCTAGCATCAGCAGGAATTTCAGCCAACAGCGGCCGGACTTGAGAAACGTGCTGCCACTGTCTGATCAGAGGAACCTGCACCCAAGGGGCGATCGCATCCGGTAAAATAAACGAAAAAGTCCGATTTGGGTTAGACGTGAAGGTAAAAAATAGCGATAAGCAGATGCAAAACCCCCAAAAGCGGCGAAACTTTGAAGACGAAGGGAAAGGCAAAACGGCATTCGGAAAACGCAAGATTGTTTGTTCTCCCCTTTTAATTTTATCCTCTTCCTTTTGGCGCCCGGCCCACCACAGGATCGCCCCATAAAACAGCCCAGGAACCACAGTCATCGCATAGCGAATATTAATCGCCAGCACCGACTCTCCTTTCGCTGAAAATAGCTTCAGCAGCGGAAATCCCGCAATCATCCAAGACGCAGGCGCTACCGCCGGAACCAAAGCTAATGGCAACCACTGACCCAGTAGGTATTTAATCTTACCAAAAAACGGCGTAAATAGTTCACCTACCAACCGCCCAGGATTGCTAACCATTCCCCAAAGAATTTCCAGAGTCGAAGCTTCATCCCCATCGGCATATTGGCCGAAGCGTTCCATCATAAACCGCTGGGATATGTCAGCCGAAAACAAAGGCATAATCAGATTAGTCAGAACGATCATGTAACCAAAACTGAGCGCGCACACAGCCAAGCCAGTTAGAGGATAGCGTCGGCTCAAAATTAGATAAACTCCCACGCCAAATAAAACAACTCCCCCATCTTCTCGCACCGCCAAAATTAAAGTTGCCAGAATCCCAAACAACGGCCACCAGCGCTTTTCCATCGCCAGCAGCAAGCTAAAAACAAAAAGCGGAATTTGACAAACATCGTGAAAATTGCCCAAAGTCGGGCCGATGACTGCGTTAGCACAGTAATAGCTGACAACAATTGTCGCTGACAACCGTGGTTCCAGATAGTGTCTGGCGAGAGCATAGAGCACTCCTCCCGCCGCCGTAATTAAAGTCACCTGTAACACCGTCAAAGTGACAGGCGAGGGAAACAGCGAGTAAATTGGCAGCCACAGCATTAGCGCTGGGGTGAAATGCTGCCCCAGCCGGTGATAAGACACTTCCGGGAGTTCGTTGTGATGAACGACATTGGTGGACAAAGCCGAAGAGAGGGAACTCTCAAACAAGTGACCACGAGTGCCATTCCAAAAAAGTTGATTGAAAATACCTTGGTCGTATGTAGCGTAAAAGTTGTAGTAGCGATGCAGTGTCAGCAATAGGCATAGCACAAAAAAGGCGATCGCCACTTGAACCACCACCCGCAGCGACTCATTTTTCTTCCAGTTCAAAAATACCATTCGCCCGCCGTAATGAAATCATCGGACAATAGCATAAATCTAAAGGAAGTATTAAATTAAAGTAGAAGTGAAATAACTCGGCTCGGCAATGGTCAATTATTTTCACCAGATCGAAAAGCTCAACAGCGTCCATCCGACATCCGGCACCAGCGACACCGACTGTTCTCCCGAACAGCCGGCCAATCCTGCACCGCTTTTACAGCTTTTGCTGTTCGTAGACAAGCGTCCCTCTTCTAGGGAAAAGACCAGACACATCCGCAAGTCCCTACAGGATTTGAAGGCAGAGTGCGACTTTGAGCTTCAAGTCATCGATGTAGGAGAACAGCCTGATTTAGCCGAACACTTTAAACTTGTAGCCACTCCCTCGCTGCTCAAAATTCATCCTGAACCGCGACAAACTCTCGCCGGCAGCAATTTGATCGCCCAACTCGAACACTCGTGGCCCCGCTGGAAGCGTTCTGTAGAAGAATACACAGCCCAGCAGCAGTCGGCCCTAGCTCTGGCGGTAGCTCAGGCAGACCCAAAACCAATCTATTCCGTTGCTTCCGCCACCGAGCTCGTACAGCTTGCGGATGAAGTTTTTCGGCTCAAACAGGAAAAAGAACACCTGCAAGAGCAGTTGCAGTTGAAAGACCGGATTATTGCGATGCTGGCTCACGATTTGCGTAATCCCTTGACAGCCGCATCTTTGGCTTTGGAGACTTTGGAGTCAAATCAGAAGGTGAAGGAGGGGCAAAAGTCTCGTTTGACACCGACTCTGGCGGCTCATTTGATGAAACAAGCCCGTCGCCAAATCCGCATTGTCGATCGCATGATTACAGATATCCTGGAAGCAGCGCGAGGTACAAACGCTCAACTCCACATTCAACCAAAAAAAATCGAACTGGGGGCGATTTGTCAAGATGTAATCCTGCAATTTCAAGACAAATTTCAGGCGAAAAGTCTCAACTTGGAAACAGACATTCCCACAGATTTGCCCTTGGTTTATGCCGATCCCGATCGCATGAAACAAGTGATTACCAACCTACTCGACAACGCCAGCAAGTACACGCCAGAGCAAGGAACTGTTAATCTTTCAATTCTTCACCGTACCGCTTACAAAATTCAAGTCAGCATTTGCAACAGTGGCCCGGGAATTCCTGAAGAAGATTGCACGAGCATTTTTGAAGATAGCTTTCGCTTGCAGCGAGATAAATCAAAAGACGGTTACGGCATTGGACTGTCTCTGTGTCAAGGCATTATCCGCGCCCACTACGGTCAAATTTGGGTAGACTCTGTACCCGATCGAGGCACTTGTTTTCACTTTACTCTGCCCGTCCAAAAATAAAAGTTAACTGTCAGTTGTCAGTTAACAGTTGTCAGTTGACAGTAGCAACCGCGCCCGACGGTTAGGACGTTCTTAATTGCTAAAACCCTTGCTTTTATTCCTTTTATTGCTTCTTCCTTCTTCCTTCTTCCTTCTTCCTTCTTCCTTCTGCTATACAGTTCAACTCGATCGCAGTGCAGCGATAATCTGTTCGTTGGCTTTGGGAAAAGTAAACTGGTCAATTTCGTCGAGTGTTACCCAGCGAATTTCATCGCATTCGATCGTTTGCGGTTCCCCGCTGACGTGGCGGCAGTGGTGGACGTAGAGCCTAACTGTAAATTTAGTATAGTCGTGGTCAATTGTAATCAGGCGATCGCCCACTTCGACGACAATCCCCAACTCCTCCATAATTTCCCGTTGTATGCAAGCTTCGACGGTTTCCCCAGGCTCTACTTTACCCCCCGGAAACTCCCAGAAACCGCCGTGCAGTCCGTGTTGTCGGCGTTTGTCAATCAAAATTTGTTGGCGATCATTCCAGATCACAGCAACGCCGATAACTTTGTGGATCAAGGGAGTAATAGACATATTTGGAAACTGGTAATTGCTAATTGGTAATTGCTAATTGGTAATTGCTAATTTAGTAATAATATCAACAATTATTCAATTATTTAATAAATCAACAATCTATAACAATCGCCACAGGGGTGAGGACATAAATAACCTCATGAATAGATCCGAGATCCCATAGCATCAACCGTTTGATTTCCGTACTGTGCAACCCAACTATCGGCAAGCTATCAACTGTCAACTGTCAACTGTCCACTGTCAACTGCTATAAAATCTAAAATATTAAGCCCCCATCTTACGAAGGGGGCTTGACATTTGTACAACTTAAATGTTAATAATCGACTAATCTTCCGAGCCGTGTCTCTCACTGGCTTGTATAGACTTTTCAAAAGTCATGCGCTGTTCGGCATTTTTGAGAAAATAACCACTAATCATAGCCGAGGCGAGCAATCTACCCAAATGTTCGCGACTGGTAGTTACTGTCACCCCGAAGTGTTCCGAAGGCAAATTCCCCAAGAGTCCGACAATATTTCGCTCCATTACTTGAAACACTTCATGAGAAGTCGGTTTAGACAACTGAGAAACAGTGTCGGGAGCCATTGACTGCACGTATTGCCATAATAAATTGGCATTTTCTCCATCTTCTTCAAAGAATTCTGGGGATTTATTAGATGAATTACTCACGAGTACCTCCGTTTCAGAGACAGCTTGTTATTTTAGATGCGGGCGGTGAAATTAAATAACCCTTACCTGATCCGATCGCTGTTGATCTTTATTACTAAGTATTTACTAATGTAGCAGGACAGTCGCAGCAACCAAGTGGGCACAACCGAATCAAAGGCGGCGGTTTTTACTATTTTAGATTGGGGAAGGGCGATCGGGACACACCCGATCGCACAATCCCGAATCTAGCTAGCTGGCGAGATAATCGTTGATATCTTGCTTGCGCTTGCGGAGTTTGGTCAAAGCTTCCCGTTCGATTTGCCGCACCCGTTCCCGACTGATGTTGAGTCGATCGCCTATTTTTGCCAAAGTTAAGGTTTGACCGTCTTCTAAACCGAACCGCAAGGCTAGCACATCTCGCTGTTGCTGAGTCAGTTCCGCCATCAGTTGGTCTAAGTCAGTCCGCAGGGAAGATTGCAAGGCAAAATCTTCTGGAGTAGTACCCGTATCTTCCAACAAATCCCCCAACTCAGTATCTTGATTGTCTCCCACGCGCAAGTCCAGGGAAAGTGGTAGGCGCGCGCGATCGAGATATTCGCGAATTTGCTTGGGAGTCAAATCTAACTCGGCAGCCAACTCGGCAGAAGTAGCCGCGCGGCCGAGCTCTTGAGCTAGCTGGCGCTGAGCTTTTTTAATTTTGTTGAGTTTTTCGGTAATGTGGATCGGCAGGCGGATGGTGCGACCTTTTTCGGCGATCGCCCGCGTAATTGCCTGACGAATCCACCAATAAGCATAAGTTGAAAATCTGTAGCCCTTTGTAGGGTCAAATTTTTCGACTCCCCGCTGCATCCCGATCGTCCCTTCCTGAATGAGGTCGAGTAAATCTACGTTGCGCTTGATATATTTTTTGGCGACAGACACTACCAGGCGGAGATTTGCTTCCACCATTTGGCGCTTTGCCCTGTCCCCGTGGTCGATCGTCCGCTGCAACTGTGCCTCAGACAGCCCGACTGCCTGTGCCCATTCAGCCGCCGTCGGGTCGCGGCCTAACTCTTCGGCTAAAATCTTTTTCTCCTGATGCAGTGCCGCCGATCGCTGTACCTGTTTCCCGTAGAGTATTTCTTGCTCATGGGTCAACAAGGGAACGCGGCCGATTTCCCGCAAGTAAGCACGAACAGAATCTGTATCTGAGGACTTAAGAGTTTTCATGAGCTTTTCCCGCTGAGGATCTTTGCCTCTAAAGGTTTGCGACTACCGCAAACCTTTAGTTTTAGTAAGGAAGGAAAGCGGGCGGGGATTTGCGCTTTCCTTCCATTTAAAGAGGCTTCGTTTTATGGTAGCTAGCTGCTACTCCCACTCAGCACCGTCTCAGGTTAGGTTTTGGTTGGGGGGTGCAAAATACTACTTGTGTTAAGAATCTTAACATTTGTGAGAGCGCTTGGCTACATTTCTTCACATTTATTTCTTGCAAGCCTGCACTGTTGGTACGAGAGTACCGGCAAACTAGCTTCACAGTTGCATCGTATTCAACAAAATCCCGGAAATATCAGAGAGGGAAATGGGGGAATGACAGGTGTAAGTTTTTTGCAAAAAAAAACTGCAAACCTAGATATTGCAACGGTTTTAAGCTTTGGTTTCGCACAAATTTTAAACTTTTATGGGATAAGACGTTTACCAAAAAACCTACACCAGTCAGGATCTGGTGAGGGGGAGATGAGGAGTTTAAACCAGAGCGGTTTCTGGAACGGCAATTTTCCCCATACCAATATTTTCCCTTTGGTGGCGGCAACCGGCGCTCTATTGGCATGGGATTTGCTCAGTAAGTAATCGCTGACAAATTTTCTGACTGTTTAGGTGTTATGTACCATAAATTTGGACAGATGCTATAGTTTATTATTAAAACAAAGAATTTTAAAATAAATAAAAAATGCCCTACAACAAACTGCCTGAAGGCCCCGAAACATCCCCCTTAAGACAGACATTCCAGTGGATGACTAAACCTCTGGAATATATGGAAGCCTGTTCCCAAAGCTATGGTGATATTTTCACCCTCCGCATTGGCCCTGTTTTTACGCCTCAAGTATTCGTTAGCAACCCCCAGGCAATTCAGGAGATTTTTAGCACCGATCCCAAACAATTAGACTCTGGGGAATCGGCGGGTATTAAATCGCCTTTGTTGGGACAGCAATCAATGCTTGCTCTGGCGGGGGAACCGCACCAACGCCAGCGCAAGCTGTTGACTCCTCCCTTGCATGGAGAACGGATGCGGGCTTATGGTGAGTTAATTGCTGATATCACTCAGCAAGTGACGGCGCAATGGGCGATCGGCGCACCTTTTTCAGTCCTTTCTTCCATGCAAGAAATCTCCTTTCAGGTGATTTTAAAAGCTGTATTTGGTCTGGAGGAAGGGCTACGTTATGAAAAACTTAAAGAACTTCTGATCGAAATACTGAATCCAAAACAACCTTTTGTGATGGGATTAATGCTACTTTTTCCGTCATTACAACAGGATTTAGGCGCGTGGAGTCCTTGGGGAAAGTTCATAGTGTTAAAGCAGCAAATTGACGATCTAATCTATGCTGAAATTCAGGAACGCAAAGCACAACCAGATCCCTCTCGGACTGATATTTTGTCTTTGATGATGGCGGCTCGTGATGAAGCTGGTGAAGCGATGACGAATGTGGAATTACGCGATGAGTTGATTACCCTCTTAGCTGCGGGTCACGAAACTACGGCGACTTCTTTGGCCTGGGCATTATACTGGATTCACTATCTGCCAGAAGTACGCGAGAAACTGCTGCAAGAATTAGATTCCCTGGGTGAAAATCCAGATTCTAATGCCATTTTAAAGCTGCCCTATTTGAATGCTGTTTGCCAAGAAACACAGCGTCTTTACCCAGTAGTAATGTTGGCATTAAATCGAGTTGTGAAATCACCTTTAGAAATCATGGGGTATTGTTTAGAACCAGGTACTTTGGTAATTCCCTGTATTTATCTCACCCATCATCGGGAAGATTTATATCCTGAGCCAAAACAGTTTAAACCAGAACGTTTTTTAGAGCGTCAATTTGCCACCTATGAGTATTTTCCCTTTGGCGGCGGCAATCGGCGCTGTATTGGCATGGCATTTGCCCAATTTGAAATGAAAGTGGTGCTGGCAAAAGTTTTATCTAGTTGGCAGATGGAACTTGCAAATACTAAGCCTGTGCAGCCGGTTCGTGGGGGCTTTCTATTAAGACCGTCAGAAGGTGTTAAGATGGTTGCAAATGGGATGCGATCCTAAAATCAGGGAATTCTCAAAACTAGCTCGATTGTTTTTAAAGATGTTAAAATAATCCGTGAGCAATGGTGTAATTAGATTCAAAGGCTAATCAAGTTATTTTATGATTTGATTCCGATATACAAGCTTGCTCAACAGTGTCTATAAAAGAATCTGCTAACAATTGTGCAGTCTGAGCACTTACTAAAGGAACTACATGGGCAAAACTACAAAATAGCTCTTCATGGAAAGTTACTACACCTAACCAAAAAGAACCACCAAGCCAATGCTGTCCTGTCGCAAAGTATAACTCTTTCAGTTTTAATTCGCCATATTTGTCGGCTAAATTAAATTGACCACGATTTGATATCTCTATTGTATTTTTTCGTCCCATATTCTGATTAGAAAGTTGGATAATCATATCCTCATTTACATATTGCAAACTTTCATTACAAAAACGAGCTATCGGAATTCCTAGACTAATGGACTTACTGATTTTTGATTTACATTCCCTTGCCAAATCCCAAAAACTAGTATTTTCTTCTAAGGTGTGAATTTCTTCCACGATCGAGATAAAGCAACCAATAGATTCAGGAGTTATTTCAGGCTGACAAGACTTTCTTAAACTTACATTTGAGCCGCAGGATAAACTCAGAGATGTATCCTTAAAAGCAATTTTTGCTGTTCCCAATAACATTGCTGCACATAAAGCACCATGTATGGTAGTTTGTTCTTGTTTACAACGTTCTTTCAGTCTTAGAGTCATCTCTTTACTGAAAATTCGAGTCACAAGATTTGTGCGTCGCTGACTTGGAGGTGCTTCGGTTTCAATAATTAACTGAGGTTTGGGAAATTCTTGAAGTGGTTTTTGTTCAGCTTCATCAAGGTTATTTGGACTGATGAGATTCCTGTTTAGCATCTCTTCTAGTGGCGGTAGAAGTTTCATCGTAGGGATTTCAGATATATTTTCTCCATCTGGAATTTTGTGACAATAGGACAATAGTTCATTGATGAAATTCATGCAAGACATACCATCAATGATAGCGTGATGAAATGTGGCAATAATTTCACTGAATTCGTTACTTTTAGCAGCACGAATAAACGTCACTCTACAAAGAGGATTTGTGCCACCAGGGAATTTTTTGTGCAATTCTTCTTCAGCAATCTCAATCCATTGATTCTCAGATTGCTTATCTATAACCTGCAAAGGAATTTTCGGTGTTCCTTCCGATTTAAAATAATTGCCATCTTCTGCATTAACGATATGAACTTGCAACATTGGATGACGCTTCTGTATCAAATCGAGAGCCTGTTGCAGGATATCAGGTGTAAGTTCACCTTCGATTCTAGCAACATTTACATCGATCATTCCACCCAACTCGTGGATAATTTCAAATAGATTTTCGAGCAGACCAAGTTTTCTATTTAGGATGTTCATATTAGTGGAATGGGAGAATGTAAAATAATCAGGACTTACGCACAGCGCTCAAGCCCATTATACAAATGCCTGATGACTAAGGGTGAAAAATTCCTGTTTTTCTATTTTTGAAATAATACAGTTTTTCCTGTAGATATCACCTGTTCCACAATATCAATAGCCCGACTAACCCCACCAGCCCCACGAATAGCTGCTTGTAACCTGGAAGCATTCTTTTTATAAGCATCTTCCGTCAGCACCCGCTTAACAGCAGTTCGCAATCTAGAAACGTTCAACTTAGCAAGGGGAACGACTTCACCCGCACCCGTCCAAGCAACACGCGCTGCTATTCCGGGTTGATCGTTAGTAACTGGAATTGCTACGATCGGTACACCATTGGTTAAAGATTCTAGGGTAGTATTCATGCCACAATGGGTAATAGTAAGTGTAGCTTTTTGAAGCAATTCCAATTGCGGTGCATATTCTACAACCAGCGGCGAACCAGGCAAATTAGGCAGCGAGTCGGGAGTGGCTGAACCGCCCAAAGAAATCACTAATTGAGCATCTAAACCCACACAAGCCTCAGCAATATTATAAAAAGTTTCTAATAGGCGATTTTGGATCGTCCCCATTGAAGCATAAATCAACGGTTGCCCAGTCAACTTTTCAAAGGGGAAATCGGCGATTTGCCTACCTGTTGCGCTATGGTAAGGCCCTGTGAAATGGAAGCATTGGGGCAACTGCTGGCGGGGAAATTCTAATTCAGCAGGCTGTTGACTGATTTGAGCCAGTTGCGAATAACCTTGATTGGGGTGTGACTGTAGAGGCAACTTCCACTCTCTGCGATATTCATCTATTAAATCTTGAACTGGTTGCGCCATGCGATCGAAAAAAGAATAAGCTGCTCGATTTCGCAATATTGACCACAAAGCCGGATTATAGCCCCAAGTTGTGAAAAAAGGCGGAATTGTTGCTTCTCGATTCACAACTACGGCACTGCAAATGGTAACAAAGGGAATCCCCAGGAAATCTGCCACCGTCCCTGCGCCTGGTGAAATTTGATCTATTAGCAAGGCTTCTACGCCAGCGGCTTTCAATGCTGGCGGAAGTTCTCGCAGAAACAAGGTCACCGTTTTCCCTATCCAGCTAAGGGTATATCGCAATGCTGTCATGCCGCTCAGTTTTCCTAGCTGGGTAAGCACTTGCGCTACTGATCCAAGGGGATATTCAGATTCACCTATCGCTTGAAATTCCAATCCTGCGGCTAGTGTCTTGGTTTGAGCATCGAGTATCCCGAATAGGGTGACGCGATGACCTCGCCGGTGCAGTTCTTTCCCCAAGGGCAACATAGTGTTGAGATGACCAGTTGATGCGGGACAAATCAGACCAAAATGAGTCATAAATAAATAGCCAGATGCGATAAAGGTCAATCCACCGGACATCAGATAAATCTCAAATCGAAGTCTCAAATCTCACATCGACTGACTTCTTTGCCGTTGAGCTTCATACAAGATTAGGGCAGAGGCGATCGACACATTTAATGATTCTACACTGCGACTGAGGGGGATTTGGATTTGTCGATCGGCCAAACTTCTCAATTCTGGCGACAATCCAGAACCTTCGTTACCCAAAACTATCAGAGTTGGCACTCGCAAATCTACTTCCCAATAAGTTAAACTGGCGTCGGCGACGGTTGCTAATATTTGCATTCCCCGATTTTTGTACCTGGAGACTTCGGCGGTTAAATCTGGAGTGACAGCTATGGGCAGTTTAAACCAAGCTCCTGCTGAGGCGCGCAGCACCTTTGGATGGTCTAAATCTGCGCTGTCTGCGCTCAGCAGTAAACCGTCGGCATTAGCAGCCGCAGCCGTACGGACGATCGCCCCTAAGTTGCCGGGATCTTGGATGGTTTCGAGGGCTATTCCTAAATTTGAGATTTCTGCGGGCGCGGTGGCGGTGCGGGGTGCGGTGGCGATAATGCCGTCTGGTTGAACTGTGGTGGCGATCGACTCTAAGACTTTTGCACTTACTAATTCTGTGCGATCGGCTAAACTAAGAATTTGATCCCACAGTTTTTCGTGCTGATCCAGCCATTCGGGAGTACAGCAAACTGTTTCTAACGGGTACTTTGCCGCGCAAGCTTCTTCGAGCAAATGCGTCCCTTCTAGTAAAAATAATTGTTGTTCCCTGCGTCCCTTCGAGCTGTGCAGCCTGCGGACTTCTTTAACTAGGGGATTTTGAATACTTGTAATCATTGTTTAATTCAGCAGAGCGAATGGGGTTAATTGCCTGTATCGGGTTAACCCCAAACTTTTTTCTGCCTTGGGAATGCGGAACCCGGGACTTGAACCCGGAAGGCTTGCACCACATGAACCTGAATCATGCGCGTCTACCAATTCCGCCAGTTCCGCATTGGTCACGAATCACTACTGTCCCATATCTTCGGGAATCTGTCAAGTGTTTTTTGCAATTAAATTTTAATTCGGGGATGCGATTAATTTAAATGCCCCATGCCCATTATGTTAAAATTGTCTTGGCAGATAGTTCTCACCTCGGCTACCTATGTGTCAGCCATTAACCCTCGATCCTCAAGAAAGAGCGACAATCTAACAGCGACGCACCAGGCTATTCAATAACTACAAAATTTAGTAATCTTGTAGGGTACGTCAGCAAAGTGTTAGTTTATTAATCGAGAAACTACGACCTGACGCACCCTACAGGATTTAAATTTAATCAGGCAAATCGGGGAAAACCTCGCGCACCGCCGGATGCACCAATCGGTGATTCTGCACGTTCAATCCCTTCGCTAAACTCGGATTAATTTCTAAAGCTTTAATCCCGTTATTTGCCAACTGCAAAACATAAGGCAAAGTGCTGTTATTCAAAGCTTGAGTTGCAGTCCAAGGCACGGCACCGGGCATATTTGGTACACCGTAATGCACAACTCCTTCCTCAACATAAGTAGGATTTGTGTGAGAAGTTACTCGCAAAGTTTCCACGCAGCCGCCTTGGTCAACGGCTACGTCAACAATCACAGAACCGGGGTGCATCTTGGCAACAAATGCGCGAGAAACCAACACCGGAGCTTTTTTGCCCAACACCAAAACTGCACCGATTAATAAATCAGCATCGGGGATAACTGCTTCAATTTGCAAAGGACTGCTGTAGAGGTATTCTACTCTGGAACCGAACAGAGTTTCTAGATAAGCGAGTCGATCGACATTTACATCTAAAATCTGGACTCTAGCGCCCATTCCGACAGCAATACGGGCTGCTTCTGTGCCAACGATTCCGCCGCCCAAAATCACAACTTTGCCCGGTCTTACCCCCGCTACGCCGCCCAAAAGTACGCCTCTGCCGCCTTGCTGCCGTTCCAGAAACCGAGCACCGAACTGCATGGCCAAACGCCCTGCAATAATGCTCATCGGCGTTAGCAGCGGCAATTTCCTGTCGGGGAGTTCGACGGTTTCGTAGGCGATGGCCTGGACTCCGCTGCTGATTAAGTGCTCGGTTAATGTACGATCGGCTGCTAAGTGCAAATATGTAAACAGCAACTGCTCTTTTTCAATCAGCGGATACTCAGCGGGCAGCGGTTCTTTAACTTTAACAATTAGTTGCCGATTCCAGACATCTGAAGCCTTGGAGACAATCTTCGCCCCGGCTTGAACGTAGTCCTCGTCGGTAAAACCTGCCCCAGCACCAGCATTCGTTTCCACAAAAACTGTGTGGCCTTTGTCCGAACAAGCCCGGACACTGGTGGGGCTGAGCCCGACTCGAAACTCCAAATCCTTGATTTCCTTGGGGACGCCTATTTCCATACGTGATACTCTAAATCTCAGGCTTATGTCGATCGAATTTAACCTAAAAACCAGCCCCACCGGGACAATACTCTTGGAGATTTTAGATTTGGGAATCCGGCGGGGCTAGGAGAATATTTGTTTGATTTTCATCCAGTGCGATCGCAATTTCCAAAATTTATCATTTTCCATAAAGTCGATCGCGCTTTTAGCCTGTTCCAACTTTAACTCAAGCTGCTGCATCTGAAGCTGCGAGTTTTCTAATTCCGACTTAGCCTCCTGCAACTGAATTCGCACCTCCTTTTCCCCAGGGTTTTTCCTAATCGCAATATCATGATAGCCTAGAGACTGAAGTGCTAAAAATACTACTTCCCAATCATTCGCAATACAAAACTCATTTGCTGCTTTCGCAACACCATAAGGTATGATCTCGCATACCGACCAATTCGTATAATCGTTAAAAACCATCATTCCGTCGGGCTTGACTTTAGTATAACCTTGCTGAATATCTTTGCAGACACCTTCATAGGCGTGGTCGGCATCGATATATATCCAGTCGAAATACTCGTTAGGAAAGCTGCTTAAAATTGTAGAGGAATCGCCTTCGTGAAGCTCGATAGTTCCATTTTCTATCCCCTCTTGAAATATATTTATTTCTTTCTGACTTAGCTCTTGTTTAAACAAGTCAAAACTATAATCTATGAGGTGCAGTTTTTGGGGCTTGGTAATAGAAATAATTTTCTCTGCAAACCGTCCGTATTGAGTTCCAACCTCAGCAACCACACTATTTTTAGGTAAAAATTCCAACATTTTAAGGCGGTTTTCAACCAAACGGCAATTTTTGATATGGCTGTGTTGAAGCATTGGAGCATAAATCACCAATGGATTGTCAGACCAATTATTCCATTTCTCGTTATCCCAGTCTTTAGTCGCGTCTAAAAAATTTTGTTTGTATTTGATAAAGTCTAACATATTATTCAGAGGGTAAGTGAGCTCAAAGCATGGAGAAACTCGATAAAAACCCCTTTTTAGTCAGGACTTCAGTTTTTTCTTTCCCAAGCCGTTTGCAGTCAGGACTTCATTCTTTTCTTTCCCCGTCAGCGGCAAGGACTAAAGTCCCTACTACAAAATTTTGACACTTTGGCAAATAAGTTTGCCAAAAAAAGGGTAAAAATCTCAACAAACAACCTGTAACAGTATAAAGTAGATTGTGCTTCTATAGATTTGCTTAGAAAAAAAATAACTTATAGAGAGTCTGCTGTCAATATATTTGATCGATCGCCTATAATTTAACAGGCTTGCACTCAGCGCGTCTCAAAAACAAATGCCCCGCATACCAACCCTAACATTCGATCGCGGAACGCTCCTGTTGCACCCGCCGCCCAAAGGCAGAGACTGGGCGGACTTTGCTACGTGGGACGATCGCGTGGAAAAATTCCGCATTCGGGCCATTCACTACCGCCCGCTGGTAGAATCGCTCCAAGCCGAGTGTACTAACTTCACCGACGAAGCTAGGGGATACGAACTACTTGAACTCGTGCCCAGCCTTGAAATGCAGCCTTACCAGCATCAACAAGAAGCCCTCGCAGCTTGGCAGGAAGCGGGAAGCCAAGGAGTAGTCGTCCTCCCCACCGCTTCCGGCAAAACTTATCTGGCACAATTAGCCATGCAAGTCACAGGTCGCAGTACACTAATTGTAGTACCGACTCTCGATTTAATGCACCAGTGGTACGCTAATTTAAAAGCAGCTTTTCCCGACATCGAAATTGGATTGTTGGGCGGAGGTTCGCGGGACAAAACGCCAATTTTAGTCGCAACTTACGACAGCGCCAGCATTCATGCCGAAACCTTGGGCAATAAATACGGCTTGTTGGTGTTTGACGAATGCCACCATTTACCAACGGACTTTTATCGGGTAATATCCGAATATGCGATCGCGCCTTTTCGACTCGGATTAACAGCAACACCCGATCGCACCGACGGCCGCCACAGCGACTTACATTTCCTCGTCGGCCCGACAGTATATAGCAAAAAACCAGAAGATTTAGCAGGCGACGCATTAGCCGACCATAAAATAGTTCAAATCATGGTCAAACTGTCAAAAGAAGAAACCGATCGCTATGCCGAATCCATGAACATTCGCAACGACTTCTTAAAACAGTCTAACATCAAAATATCCAGCCTCGAAGGTTGGAAACAGTTTATCATGGCCAGCGCGCGATCGCCATTAGGAAGGCGCGCCATGATTGCCCACCGCCAAGCCAAAGAAATCGCCCTTTGTACCGAAGGCAAACTGAGAATCCTAGCTCAAATATTAGCAGAACACTCTCCCCAGCGTACCTTAATCTTCACCGGAGACAACGCCACAGTCTACCGAATTTCCCAAGAATTTCTCATCCCCACAATCACCCACCAAACCCCAGTCAAAGAAAGACACGAAATCCTCGATAGATTTCGCAGCGGCGAATACAAAACCCTCGTCGCTTCCCACGTCCTCAACGAAGGAGTTGACGTACCAGACGCGAGAATTGCGATCATATTATCAGGTACGGGAAGCGAACGCGAATACATCCAGAGATTAGGTCGAGTTCTCCGCAAAAGCAGCGATGCAAATAAGTTAGCAATTCTCTACGAAGTCGTCACCGAAGACACCAGTGAAGAAAGAACATCGCAGCGTCGCCGAGGCGGAATGCAAGTTCACAAACCGCAACCAAAAATACAAACAGAACCACCACCAACCGAATATCCGAAATTAGAAACTGTCAAGCCAACACCAATTTACGGAGTCAACCGAGAGACAACAAAAAAAGCCGCAGAAACACCCGCAAAATGGGGAGATGATGATGACATTCCCTGGTAACAAGCTTAAAGAAGTTAGTTGTGGGATGGCAGTTTTAAGGAAAGGATTGCTATATAATTAAATCACTTCTAGGTTTCTTTAAAATTTTAAATCAATTTACAAAGTCAACCTAGAGGCGACAAAAAAATCAGCAGAACCAGCAAGAAAATAGGTCAAAACTGATGACCAAAATAAATATTGAATATAGCCAATTTAGTGTATAATCTCATAATCAATTAATTTAGATTACCTACAAATGAGCGATACCAGACAAATAAGAAACTTTAAAGTCTTTCCAAAACATACTGGAATTTGGGAGGGAAGCTGGACAATACTAGATGCTGACTGCAAAGAAATGCAGAAGTTTACAGCAGTGTTAACCCAGGAAATTGTTGACAACCAGTGGAGGCAAACTAACGTTCAAACCTATGCCAATGGCAAGACTGAAACCCAAACTTTTGTGGGTCATGTTGTCGGTGAAGGACAAGTGGAAATTGAAAGTCCTGATTCTATATTTTCTAACTACAAGACACTAGCGACAGAAGTTGGAGATCATCTGATAGTTTTTCAAATATGGGATAAAGCAACTAACATTCTCAGGGCCGTTGAAACAATCAATCTCGTCACTGACAATCGGCTAATTCGGACTACCCAAAGCTTGACAGAAGAGGGAAAACTTAGGGGAGTTATGGTGATTGTAGAACAAAAAATTGAGTAAAAGTTTTTACTGCTTATGTTACCAACCGACTTACTAAGTCACCGCCAAAACGGCGAATCAATCATTCCTCTCCGCCTAAAGATAGATGCAAAAAACTTAGAAGCAGCTAAGGAAACGATCGACTGTTTCCAAGAGGCGATCGGCAAAACCCAAGGCGAACTCGACGGACGCTTGCTAGAATTAGAAGGCGACAGCCCCGACTATCGGCTGAAACGGGGATTAGCGCACCTCCTCAAAGGCGGTTTCAGCACCTTGGAAGTCATCAGCCCCCTAGAACCCTCGGACTTGAGACAGCGAGTATTTGCCTTGTCCGCGCGATCGACTCCCAGCCCACAATCCACCCAAATAACCCTCGAAACAGTAGCCACAGAGCTCAGCCAAGACTTAAACAGAGAAGTTTTTGCCCACGAAATCAAAACAGGTTTATACGCCGATTTAAACGAAAACAAAATCCTCACCGAATTTGACGCACCAACACCCGAAAACTTACTTCACAAATACAACCTTTCCCAAGTTCAAGGCATATTTTACCGAGCAAGTCAAGTCCAATTAACCGCCCACCGCAACGATCCAGGAGAATACAAACTCTTATTTCGCTATCTGAAACTATTTCAATTAATGACTTATATTGAAGGCGATGCAGACCACGGTTTTACACTGACAATAGACGGCCCTACAAGCTTGTTCAAACCCAGCACCCGCTACGGCTTAGCCCTCGCAAAAATGCTGCCCGCACTACTGCACGTCACCAAGTGGAGTATGCACTCAACCCTGCAAACCAAAGATCCTTTTAGCGGGGTTGTAAAAACAGGTAAATTCACCCTAAATTCCGACTGCGGTTTAGTCAGCCACTATCCCCCCGGCAAACCCTATGATAGTATGCTAGAAGCAGCATTTGCTAGTAGGTGGGATAGCTTAAAAAGCGAGTGGAAACTCGAACGAGAAGTTGATTTGATCCCAATTCCAGGAAGCGTGATGATTCCCGACTTTCGGTTAGTACATCCCGACGGGCGAGTGTTTATCTTAGAAATAGTCGGCTATTGGCGGCCGGAGTATTTACAAAAGAAATTTGCACAAGTACATAAATCTGGATGTGATAACTTGATTTTAGCTATTTCCGAACGGCTGAATTTAGAAAAAGCTGGGGTAAATATCAAAGATGTTCCTGCAAAAATAGTCTGGTTTAAAGATAAATTGCAGCCTAAATCAGTCCTAGAAGTCCTCGAATAGTATGCCATCATTCCATCAATTGCAAACTTCTTTCTTCCTCTCTTCCTCTCTTCCTCTGTGAACTCTGCGCCCTCTGCGGTTCAAAAAACCTCTTCTATCAATTAAATTATCCTAAAAAGACGATCGCACATTCCAAACTCCAGTAAAATAGAAATATCCCCAAATCCATACCACCGCCTACCCTCACCCACAACCCATCGAACAATGGCAGACACAAGTATTGTCGAAAAAATCAAAAAGCTGTTAGCCCTCGCCACCTCATCCAATGAAAACGAATCGACGGCGGCGGCCGAAAAAGCTTCCGTTTTACTGGCGCAGTACAATCTGGGCCTCGCCGATTTAGGCCCGAATCATCAAGAAGAGATTGACGAAAACTCAGTTGAAACAACATCCAAATTTGTCACTTGGAAAATGATGCTGCTTTCGGGAATTGCTGAAGCTAACGGTTGTACTGGTATGCGGAACAGTTATACTGGTAGTATGTTTTTGGTGGGAAGTTCTACCAACTTGATTGTTTGCAAGCACCTTTATGAATATTTGAGTTCTGCGATCGAGAAACGGGCGAAATATCGCAAGGGAAATGGCCGGGGACTGGCGTATCTGAATGCTTTTAGGGTGGGGTGCGCGACAAGGCTGAGACAGCGATTGCTGGAACAAAAGCAGGAGATGGAGGAGTCGGGGATTCCGGGTTCGGTTGATACGGCGGCGACTCCTGCTATTGTAGTGCGATCGATGTTTGAGAAGAATCAACTGGCGATCGCGGATTATTTAAAAGGCCGAGGGGTTAAAGTTAAAACGAGAACAGATTCTCAAGTCAGCAGCGAAGCTGGTTTTAATTCGGGGTATGAAGTCGGTGACAAAATTAGTTTGCAAAAGCAAGTGCAGCCGGAAGGAGAACAAAAACAGCTTAATGAATGTGTTTGAGTTCGGGATTGTTATTGTACAATTAAAAGTGCCATGTCAGACCAAGAAATCGCTAACATCATAACCATAGAACCGGGTAAACGAGGTGGCAAACCTTGTATTCGAGGCATGAGAATTACGGTTTATGACGTGCTGGAATATCTCGCGTCTGGGATGACTTATCAAGAAATCCTAGATGATTTTCCTTATCTCACCCAACAGGATATTTTGACTTGTTTGAGTTTCGCGGCTAAACGGGAACGGTTGATGTTAGTTGTTGGGCAATGAAACTGCTTTTGTTTGATCAAAATCTTTCTCCTCACTCATACGTCACAGTTTATGTTTGTTGGTTCAGTAATTTTTCTTTTAACTCTTGACATTCTTTGGCTAGCGGGATGCCTAGTTCTGTGGATATGGATAAAGCGCGATCGCAATACTCAAGCGCTAGAGTGCGATCGCCCAACCTCAGATAAAGTTCTGCTTGGGTTGCTTGCACGATGGCTAAATGTTGCTGATTGTATGCGATCACTTTATCGTAGTCTTCCAAAGCACAGTAAACTTTACCTAAATGAATTAAAGCATACCCCTCTTCTTGGCGATTTTGGAGTTCCTGCATAACGGCTAAAGACTCTTGGAGCAAATTAAGAGCTTGGGGATAATTTCCTATAGAGAAGTAAGCATTTCCTAAATTTCCTAGCGCTTTTCCCTCATCAAGGCGATTGTCAATTTCACGAAAAATGGTCAAACTCTGCTGGTGATACTTAATCCCTTGAAGATAGTTGCCTCCAAAACGACACGCATTTCCCAAATTTCCCAGTACAATTCCTTCACCGTTGCGATCGCCTATCTCTTGAGCAACTACCAACGATTGCTGATAAAATTGAATTGCGTGTTCAATTTGTTCTAAATTAAAGTAAGCTAAGCCCAACTTACGTAAATAGGTAGCTTGACTCCAGCGATCGCCCATTTCTTGTGTAATTTCTAACCCTTGCTGATAAAACTGAGTTGCTTGGTTGTAATCTCCTAAATAACAATAAGCATCGGCGAGATTTGACACAGACATACTCTCGCCTCGGCGATGTCCTATCATCCGTTGAAGCTGCAACGATTGCTCATTGAACTGAATTGCCCGCTGGTATTCTCCCAAATGGAGGTAAGCAACACCTAGATCCAAAAGTGAATCCGCTTCACCTTGGCGATCGCTTATCTCTCGTGTAATCTTCAGTCGCCTCTGATGAAGTTCAATTGCTTGTTGAACTTGCCCCAAACAGCGGTAAGCATTAGCCAAATTGCCTAAAGAATTTGCTTCACCCCAGCGATCCTCTCTTTCGCGTCTAATCTCTAATGACTGCTGATGGCATTCAATCGCTTGCTGGTGCTGCCCCAATGAATTGTAAGCAGCTCCCAGATTCACAAGAGATATAGCTTCAAACGAGCGATCGCCACTCTCTCGCGCAATCTCCAATGCTTGTTCCAGTAGTAGAATTGCCTCCTGAATTTGCCTTAAAGAACGGTAAACGTTACCCAAAGCACATAGAGAATAACCCTCACTAGGGCGATCGCCAATTTCTCGCGTAATTTCCAATGCTTGTTGATATAACTGAATCGCCTGTTGAACTTCTCCTAGACAGTAGCAAACATTGCCAATATTATGCAGAGAATCAGCCTCAAATGAGCGATCGCCAACTTCCCTGTTAATCTCCCGTGCCTGTTGAAAAAATTCAAGAGCTTGTTCATGTTGCCCTAGTTGTTGATAAGCACCACCAATCTCAGTCAGGAAAGAACGGTCAAGGCTTGGGGAAATTTTATTTAAAAGGGCTTTATTTAATTCAATCACTTCACGATAATATCCCCAAATGCCCAGTTGATTATGCAGTTCGGCTTTAGCGGGTGTATTAATTATCATGTAGAAAATAGTACCTGCTGCTATCCATTCTTCTATTTCACAAAGATGATGAAAAGCCTCCAGATATCCCCGTACCTTTTCTAATTGGGAAGCATCCGACTTAGGTTTGTAATTTGTGAGCCAGTTTATTGAGGCTCTGTAGTGAGTACGCTTCCAAAGTGGTTTAATAAATTTGACAGATGCTAAATTAACACTTAAAACAATTTTTTCACCAGATGGTGTATCGCTAGCCAACACAACTGAGTTTTCAGGTGCTATGAAGTTACTCATCATTTTCGCCCAATTGCTTTAAGTGTTCAAGTGCTACACTGCGAATTAAATTGTGCTGTCGCAAGTGTACCTCATCGTCAATTAATTCTTCTTCTACCAAAAAGCGATCGCGCAACGCATCCAAAGCTAACTCTTGCTTCTCCTCATCACAATCCCAATCTTCCAAATGACTCAGCCAAAACTCCTCCCGTACTCTACAGCGATACACAGAAGCTTCGCAAAGCAATCGATAAGCATTCAAAACATCTTTTTTCAATCTCTCAAACGTCTTTTCCAGCCGGAATCGCACATTTTTTCGCAGTTCGCGAGTATATCGATCGAGTCGCCAGTCGTCATCTGCTGATGCGGTTATTCCTTTGGTCTTAGCTTCCTCAATTGCCTTCTCCACTTCTTCAATTTCATGCCCGTATTTATTCCAATAACCCGCCACGTTGCCATAAAAAGGCTGACTGCCAATTTCCCCAGCAATCACCCGCAAAGCCAATGGATGCCCTTCATAAGCAGCCCCGATTCGTTCTAAATAAGGTTTGTTTGGTGAATCTATTTCAACCTCTAGTCCAGTTTTATCGAACAAGTCTAACTGTTCTGATGCTGTCAGTCCCCTCAATTCTTGACGATACCAGAAATTTTTATAACGGGCCGGAATTTGCTCTGGCAAATCCTGCGATGTTACGATGATCCGACTTTGGCAAGATTCTACTGCCAAAACACTCTCAAAAAATCTTGCCCACAACTCATCCTGAAAACCATTCCAGCCTGCTTCTTCATTTCCTTTTAAAATCAGTTCCAGAGAATCTATCACCACCAAATACCGATTTTCTCGCAATCGCTTGACCAATCGATTCAGCAAATGCTGTGTATCTTTGCGGTCATCTGGCGTAATGCGTTCTCCCCACTTTTCCAACCATCGAATCGCGACACTAGCAAAATCCGAAGCTTGTTGCTCGTTTTCAAAATTCTCCTGATGAAACTTACGACCATCGTCTTGCAACTCCACCGCCAATCTTTCAGCTAAAGCCGTTTTACCAATTCCCGCGATGCCTAGAAGAATTAACACGCGACATGACCCCTGAACTTTCTCTGCGAGTTCAGCAATCAGGTCTGTTCGACCTACCCAAGCATCATCAAAAGCAAAAAACTCTGCTCTCGAATCTGTCTGAGACAAGGGAGTATTATCAACAATATCTTCCCAGTTATCCACTTCTACAGCCTTGCAAATATTGACAAAAACTTCCTGATTAATAGGCTTCCGCCGCCCCCAAAACCGCTTTAAAGTTGCTTTTGAAGTTGAGGCCTCTCGATACCAGCTAAGAGCGTCTTTGTTCCAGCCTTTCTTCTTTCTTGCTCGATCGACAATTTCCAGCCCAGATTCCGATGCTCTAAGAGTAGCTGCCATGCTGATTTTTTAACCTTCATTAACCATATTTAACTTATAACATCTGCCAATTTGTGGCGCGGCTCAATTTTGGCTCAGTTTTGGAGAGCGCCAGAGGTGCGTTGAAATAGAGCCGTCAAGCCTTTGCTGTTCAACGAATATAGAGAAGGGAAGCAAGCACAGGGCACGATCTCTTGCCAATTCCAATATCCATTACGGGCTAAAAAAATGCACGATTACAAACAATTGACCTTGGCTGACGCAGCAATCACACAACTTCAAAAATTACTTTCTGAACCTTTTTGTAGCCTCGAACAGGCTGAAAAATCGCGCCTACAAATTCGCGCACTTCTGGAGTTGCAAGAATTATTTTCTAAATGGAAGTATAACTGACATCTTGCACTCGCTGCGATCGCTCCACCTACCCAAAAAGAGCGATCGCCCTCAATCAATCAACTGGGCCTCTTCAAAAATCCGTCGAGTCGTCAAATCCAAACCAGGCAATAACTCATCCGCGATCGCCATTCTATCCGTATACACCTGACTAGAACCATCAGCGAAAAAGCTTCTAATTAAGATCAATTCGGGATCTATCACCCAAACTCGCGGAACCCCTGCCGCCAAATAATCCTGCGCCTTCTCTTCAAATTCCTTCATGGTTTGATCGGGAGAGATAATCTCAATCACCAATTCAGGAATTGCAGGACAAGCTTCATTCCGCCGCCAACTTTTCGGCAGACGTTCATAGGAAATATACGTCAAATCAGGAACAGGTGCCCAATCTTTACCCAGACGCTTTAACAAAATTGCCCATTCTGGAACAACTCGCCCGCGACTTTTACACCACACACCAATCAGGCGACATAAAGCAAACTGTAAAGTCGAATGAAAATATTTAGGAGACACTTTGGGGATTGCTTCACCATCTACAAACTCATAATATACATCTCCGTCGGGCAAAGCTAGAAATTCTTCTAAACTGAGTTTGGTTCCGATGCCTACCATGACTCGTAGCCCTCTCGCTAATTAATTCAAATATCAATTATACAAAATTTCCCAATATTTCTAAAAAGAAGACCGGGCGGTTGAAACCGCGGCTATACAAACAAAACCCGCCTGCGCGGGTTGAATAATAGGCGGTGAAAATCACGTTTTACGTGATTCTCTTAAGTCCGCGGAGGCGGACATCGTTTGTGTAGACGCGGTTTCAACGGCCGTCTTATTTCGCCCAAGCCGGATGAGCCATCAACGCCGAAAACGGCTGCACTCCCCGCAACTGATTTGACAGCGGCAAATGACCCCTCGGCGCGCTCAAATCCCAAATAAACTCTTGCGGGTAGCGCGTCCAATTATTGCCCTTCTTCCAGCCAATTAGCGGCCACAACTTATCCCAATTCTTCCCCGAACTCAGCCAAATGTCACGCTGCACCGAAAAGCCAAATTTGCCTTCGGAATGAACTTTCCACAAAGTATTCATTGTTTGCAAATCTGCCACCGGCAAACTCTCAACTTGCGTAAAATATAGCCACTTTCTCACCGAAGCTGTTCCACCTGCCAATTCACAAAGCTTCTCTAATGTCAAGCGATCGGCTTCTTGAAATTCCTGTATCGCCAATAATTGTTGCAGCGGAGTGTAGTCAATGTTAGCGGACGATCGCAATTGCACAACTCCAGTCGGAAAATTCGCTTGCAAAAACTCCGTCACTCTCGCAGAGTCAGCACTATAAAGAATTTGGTAAACCTTACCCATTACCGCCGTCGGTTCCTGCGACTTGCGCTCTAATAAAAATTCCATCAATACATCCCAACCGGCGTCTGCTATGTGTTGTTGCAGCAGTTGCAGTTGAGCTTTTTCCGAACCAGACCTCAACTGAGAGCGTAGTTCGGCTGTATCGGCCGCCGAGTCTAAAGGAGAAGTAGAAATCGAGTCAGTCATGGGACACTATCAGCTATCAGCTATCAGCTATTAGCTGAAGCCCTGGTTTTCCCCCATTGTACAATGCTACTGACTCTGATTCACTTCTCTGTACTCTGATGCCTGGGCGCAAGGCCGACCTAATGCCGATCGCCCGTGCACTCCTCGCCAATGGCAGCGATCGCAAATAGCTTTACCATCTGATTTTTGCGATCGATGCCATGTCAAAGAGTTTCTTGCCGAACCTAATCGTCCACGATCGACACCCATGCAGAGAACGAAGGCGGAAAATAGTTGATGTCATATTCCGAGTCTTCCCACTCTTTCACCCACAGCGGTACAACGCCCGGGCGAGGAGTTTCTGCAAAAATCCGTTCTTTGGACTCGATCGAGTGAAATAGCTGTTTCAAAGTATCCCCCCGATCCAAAGCTTCGCTGAGGATGTCATCCAACTCAGGATCGACCCGTTTGACGCGGTTTTTGTCCTCCTCAAGCCACAAAAGCTTCAAAGACTTCAGATCCCTCGGACTGAGAATGCTCTTGTAGTACACGCGCTTCAGGGTCGCTACGGGCTCCAATGAGCGTTCGATCCGGCGAATTTGCTGAACTCGCAGGTAGTGCCATTCCGCTAAACGCTTGCTTTCCGAAGGCGGGATGGTTCCCTTCCCCGCTGCGTGTTTGTAGTCGTATTTAATCAAACTGCAAGCCATATTGGCCAGCAGGTGAATTAACTGTTTTTCTTTTGGTGTCGCCTGACGCCGTTCCTGGGTTCTTGTCAATACGCGCTGTCTGCGGGTAGTTTCGAGAATATTTTCCATTGGGTTTTTACGAGATGAAATACGATTGTGCCAGATCCGAATCCCGAACATCAGAAGATAAGGAAGTTCATAGGCGGGGAAACTCCACCGACAGACTCGCCTTACCTGTTTATTTTCCCATTCACCGTTCTGACTTCAACCCCTCGGATTAGGTAGAATGAATATTCCGAGCGAGTTTTCACCCTTGAGCCAAGGCTGTTGCGACAACAACCACAACCACAACCACAACCGCTATGAGCGAACCAGTGACAGCGCCAATTATTTCCTGCCTTTACCTGTCTTTACGTCTTCTTGCTCCCCATCCTCATTCGTTCCAGTGTAGTTAAAGTCGGGACGACTCTCCCAAGCCGTCAAACTGCTGGCTGATGAAGATTGTCGGACGATCGCAGAAGCGCCGGCACTGCCCGTATGGAAAAGGCTCATGCCACCGGTGGCAACTACTGCTAATACTAAGATGCTGTTTTTCATGTTCGATGACCCTGATTTGAGTAGATAGACACCTTTTGGCTAACCCGATCTGTCAGAAGTGGGTTGATGCAATAGCCCACTTGTCTTCTGATAAATCTGCCTGCCATAATCAATTCAGACAGGCACACCCGCTTGCGATCGGAAACGCCGGAAGTGACGTGTTACTAATGTCCACGATCATCCACCAACCAGATTTTTTTGGGTAGTGGGGCTAAGGCCATCAGGGCGTCGATCCATCAGGGAGTTATGCCATCAGGGTGCTCATCTATCGGGTAGTTAATTCATCAGGGCGCATCTTCTACAAATTAGCCACAGACTTAACTTTTATCGTTGAGCCAGTGGCTAGCAGCGCACTGACAGCGCTTTTAAGAATTAAACTTTTTGTGGATTCATCCCCAAAAGTTTGTCCTTAAAGATTCCCGCACGCGAAAGCTGGGGAAGTGTCAGCAGCATGGAATTTCATGCAATCTAAGTCAACAAAAAAAACGCAGATTAACGATATCTCCCACTCAAGCAGTCCTCAGCCAAACGCTGAGGTTTTTTATTGCTACTCATTGCTGAGCCTTTTTCTGCGGCATTCCGCAGCCGGAGGCAGAAGGTTGACGCCATTGCGGTTATGAGTTTCCCTGGCAACATCATACCATCGGGTGAATTTTAAAGTATTATTGTAAAAAAATATGAACTCAAGGGCGTTTTGGTGTTCTCAATCCGATCGAGCAAAAATTGATATCGTTATGTGAACGAGTGTAAAGAATCAAGTGTCGGAGTCCGATCGCCCGCGAAACCAGATTTGAGGTCAACAGTTGCAAAGATACGGTAAAGATTGAGCAACAGAAAGGTCAGTTAGTAGACAATAGAGAAAGATGCACAAAAATTTTCCATAATAGGAAGCTGGAAATAATAATTATTGCAATTTGTAACCTTTCGATCGCACAGTATAGGGGCGCAGGATCTTGATGAATTCGCAGATGACAGCATACGTCAACTCAACCAACCAATATCAAGTCGGAGGATATTTGCCTGCCGATGCGCCCACCTATGTCAGGCGATCGGCAGATAGCGAACTCTACGAAGGACTAAAAGCCGGACAATTCTGCTACGTGTTGAGTTCGCCACAAATGGGAAAGTCCAGCCTGCTAGTGCAAACTGCCAAAAGGTTGCAAGCAGAAGGTACAGCTTTTGTCGCCATCAATTTGAGAAGCATCAGCAGCCCAGAAATTTCCCTCGAAAAATGGTATGCCGCGATCGTGTACCGCATCGCCAGCAGCTTACGCCTCACAAATAGGTTTGATGCCCTCAAATGGTGGAACGATCGCGAAGTGCTATCACCCGTGCAGCGATTGGAGATATTCATCGAAAAAGTTCTGCTCAAGTCTCTGCGGCAAAATCTGGTAATTTTGATAGATGACATTGACAGCACCAGTAGCCTAAATTTCAGTACCAGCGATTTTTTCGCCTTGATCCGGAGTTGTTACTCCAAGCGGGCAGAGCAACCAGAATACGATCGCCTGAATTTTGTGGTTTTCGGAGTAGCAGCCCCGTCACAATTGATCCGAGATCCAAGCTGCAACCCTTTTCATATTGGACGGTCAATTAATTTAAGTCGATTGCAACTGGACGAAAGTTTTCCACTAACAAAAGGATTGGCACTCAAAGCTTTTCGCCCGCAAAAAGTGCTCCAAGAAATATTAGCTTGGACGGCCGGTCAACCTTTTTTGACTCAAAGACTGTGCCAATTGGTACTTGAATACGGGAATTTTATTGGCAGAAATTGCGAAGCCCAGCAGGTGGAACAACTGCTCAAACACAGAATTATTACAAATTGGGAAGAATGGGACGAACCCCAGCATTTGACAGCAATTCGCGATCGCCTTTTCCACAACCGCTGTGATCTCACCAGACTGTTAACGCTGTACCAGCAAATTTTGCAACCGCCCGATCCCAAAAAACCGGAACAAACGCCGGGAGTTGCTGCCGATAATGCTCCCGAAAAAATCGAATTGCAACTGTCAGGATTGGTGGTAAAAACTCACGGTAAATTAATAGTTGCCAACCTAATTTATCAATCTGTTTTCAATCAGTTTTGGGTGGAAAAAGAACTGGGAAATCTGGCTCCGTACCGCGAAGCGCTGGCAGCATGGCTGGCTTCCGATCGCGAAGATAAATCGCAGTTGTTGACCGGGAAAAGTTTGCAGTCAGCTTTGGATTGGACCGCAAACAAACAATTAAGCCAAGAACATTATTGGTTCTTGAATCCCGGGAATTTTCAAAATAAACCCACAGTCGCTGTCGCACAAGTTGTAAAAAGCAGTTCAGACAGTGGTGCAGAGAGTATTCTCACCCCGCCCTCAGATGCTGTTTTATCGGGCAGCAACGAACAGATATTGTACGATCACATCGTCTCCTGCGTGGAACAAGAATCACCCGCACAGGTGATCGAGCGCTTCCGCAAGCTATTTATCGACGGCATGGGCTATCCCGATCGCGAAATTGAAGCAACTTTGTATAATATCATCTCCGTCAAGCGATCGGATCGGGAGTTTAAATATATCCTCCACCGCTGCTGCTACATCCCGATCAACCGTTGGCAATTGCACTCACAGCACAAATTTGCGATCGCCAATCTAGTAGCTTTATTTAAGCAGACTTCTCCCCGATTCGGGATGGAATTTTACATAGTCAAGCGCTTGCAAGAACAAATAACATTCTTTACTCAAAGTGAAGAATTTCAGACTCTAGAGCGCTTAGTAAAAGCCGTAGAGCAAGAGCCGCAACCGCAGGAAAAAGATAGTCATGCTCCCTTGGGTGAATTAATTTGTCGGTATCCTTATTTGTACGGGCATTCTTTGCTGAGCAAAGGCAGCATTGAGGAAGACCACCAAACTATCAAAAAACTGGAATTTCAAAGACAGCGACAATTTGAAAAAAACTTGTCTCAATATTTAAATTATTTAGTTGAACCGAGAAATACAGAAATAGGAATTGTGCATTCGGCGCCAAATCCCACACTTTTGAATGATGCGGAACTGCACTTAGCTGTTAGAGAATTTGCCGGGAAAGTAGCAGGCGATCGCAGTTACAAAGAATCGGCTCAATATTTTCTGAGAGATGCTAGAAAAATTCCATCTTACGGCTCATTTAAAGTAGCATTATATGAATATTTAATCTCGTCGATCGAGCCAGAATATGGCGGGCGTCAATTTAACGAACGCTTGTACAAGTTCATCAAAAATATATTTCCCGAAAACGACTCGGCGAAATTAAATCATATATTGTTAGCTCGGACTTGCAACCAATTGTTCAATTTTTTGGTAGTGAAAAATCCTCAACATCCCAGCCACTATGTTTTTTACGACTTGGTATACAACCTCGGCCCCAGCCGGACAATGGGTTTACTGCTGAAAATATTACTGCTTTCGGGTAAAGTTAAACCTGAGTTGGAAAAGCGATTTTCTGTTTTGTTCAACCACTATGAAGGTAAAGCTTCTGATGAAATTATGTGGTTTGTCAAATCGTTGGAAAATTTAAATGTGGCTTTTGTGGTGAATTTTAGCAATACTGATTTGTCTTTGGTTAAAGAGCATCTTATTTTGAATTGAAAAATCAGCACAGCGATACAGAAGTATAGTTGTAGGGTGCGTCTGTTTTCAGGTTACTATCAAAAACTAGGGTTTTCCAGACTGACGCACCCTACTAATTGTGCTTATTTTGAATTAGAAAACAATGAGAGCGATACAGAAGTATAGTAGTATTCAGTCAAAAACAATATGATCAGCTATCTCAAAGGCACAGTCGCCGATATCAGCAAAGGCAGCAACCGCGTCATCTTGATTCTCGAAGTCAATGGAATTGGCTATGCAATCCAGATTTTGCCCCGTGTGACTGGTCAATTGCCAACATCCGGCGAAGTCGCCCAAATCTTTACTCACCAGCAAGTTAAGGAAGACCAAATCATATTGTATGGTTTTGGTAGCGCGGCAGAACGCGATTTGTTTCGGCAGTTGACGAGTGTTAGCGGTGTTGGTGCTCAATTGGCGATCGCACTTCTTGATACTCTAGGAATGCAAGACTTAGTACAGGCGATCGTCGGCGCTAACACCCGTGTCCTCGCCAAAACCTCCGGTGTGGGCGCAAAAACGGCTGAACGCCTTGTCCTCGAACTCAAAAACAAACTCTCGGAATGGAGACAGGAAGCAGGTTTGACAACTTCAATGGCCGCCGGAGTCCCCCCAGCTATTCAAGAAGAAGTGGAGATGGTCTTGCTGGCGATGGGATACACTGGGGCGGAAGTCTTGGATGCGCTGCAAAATCTCTGTCAAGACGATAGTTTGTCGGGTAAAGGTGCGGAAGATTGGATTCGTGAGGCGATCGGGCATTTAAGCAGATAATCACATACTACATCCAGCAACCGGGAATACACCCAGGATGGGCGGGACATCCCACAGGAAAAAAAATTGTGGGATGTCCAGCCCGTCCTAAGTCTGTTGGCAATTCAAGTCTATGCTGCTCAAAAAAATAAACTCATCCGTGCGAAAAATTTGATCCTTCACGGTTCCCCTGTGATACTATATGGGATTGTGACAATCGTACAAAAAAGCATAAAATCAATTCATGGCTCTTACACAACAACGCAAACAAGAAATCATGGGCGATTTTCAAACCCATGAAACCGACACAGGCTCAGCAGATGTCCAAGTCGCCATGCTGAGCGATCGCATCAGCAAACTCAGCGCCCACCTGAAAATCAACCAAAAAGACTTCGCCTCCCGGCGCGGTTTGATGATGATGATCAGCCGCCGCAAGCGCTTGCTAGCATACCTGCAAAAGGAAAATGTCGATCGTTACAGAGCATTAATTGCCCGTCTAGGCATTCGCGGCTAAACAGCCAAGCGAAAATTTGCGACAATATTCAAGAATCTTGGACAATCGCCAGCAGGATTTACGCACTGATCACAAATCCGTTTCAAACCGTTGATTAACCATCAGAGTTGCGTAAACCCTCGCCAAGATTTATTGAATAATTGTTCGAGATTTCAGGTTAAACAAAAAATATGTCCTCCGAACCACCCACCCAGCGCCTACCCTTTGAACCGGCCTCAAATCGGAAAAAAACCGCTAAAAAGCCCCCAGAAACCGAAGCAAAGCCAGTCACAGAAGAACCAAAACCAGACAAGCAGCCCAAAGCCACAAAAAAAACTGGCCCGCAGGCGCAATCCATCCCGGAAGCAGTCAGCAAACGCATGATCTCCCGCATAGCGGTATTCTGTGGCGCGCCGACACTCCTGGGAATTTCCACATTTTTTGTGAGTTATTTGATAGTCAGCAAAGGCCTGTTTGACTTACCCAACACAGCAGTATTGCTGGTAAGCATGGGCTGTTTTGGTTTAGGTGTACTGGGATTAAGCTACGGAGTTCTCTCGGCTTCCTGGGATGAAGACAATTCAGGAAGCACTCTGGGGTGGGAAGAATTTAATACTAATTTTGGACGGATGCGAGAAGCGTGGCGCGCGGCTAAACCCAAAAGTTAGAAGTCATTAGTCATCAGTCATTAGTCAACATTTAATAGTTCAGTGGACAAGATTGCAAAAGTCCTTTTAATCAAATTTTCGGGCGGCGTCGAAGCCCACCCCACAAGAAAAAATGATTTTTGTGGGATGGGCTTCTAGCCCGTCCTAGATATTTTTGCAATAGTTCAGTCATGGACGTATGAAGACTAAAGAAACCGGGTTTTTCACCTAATCTCAAGGCTACAACGCAGGATTTTTGTAAAAAAACCCGGTTTCTAATTACGCTTACGTCCAAGACTATAAATAGAAGCTCGATCGCACGGCATCTATTTTTAGCACTAAATCCGTGTCATAATGCGTGTCTGAGCGCAACACAACAGAAAAAAATATGATTATTGTCATGAAAGCCGGCACTCCAGAAGCCGAGATCGATCGACTAGACGAAGAACTCCGCACCAACTGGGGTTTGACACCAGAAAAAATCGTCGGGCGTTACAAAGTCGTCATGGGTTTGGTAGGCGACACCGCCGAGCTCGAACCGATGCAACTGCGGGAAATGAGCACCTGGATTGAGGAAGTTCTGCGAGTGGAAAAACCCTACAAACGCGCTTGTCTGGAATACCGCCAAGGTGAACCGAGCTCCGTAGCGGTTGCGACTCCTTTAGGAACTGTGATGATCGGTCTAAATCACCCGATCGCAGTCGTAGCAGGCCCTTGCTCGGTCGAAAACGAAGAAATGATTGTTGAGACGGCAATGCGCGTCAAAGCTGCTGGCGCTCAATTTTTGCGCGGTGGAGCGTACAAACCGAGAACTTCTCCCTACGCTTTCCAAGGACACGGCGAGAGTGCTTTGGGACTATTGGCGGCGGCGCGGGAAGCTAGCGGTTTGGGAATTATTACCGAAGTTATGGATGCGGCGGACTTAAGTGCGATCGTAGAAGTAGCCGATGTAGTCCAAGTCGGAGCCCGAAATATGCAGAATTTTTCGCTGTTGAAGAAAGTCGGAGCTCAAGACAAACCAATTTTGCTGAAGCGCGGCATTTCCGCCACCATTGAAGAATGGTTGATGGCTGCCGAGTATATCATGGCTGCGGGCAATCCCAACGTGATTTTGTGCGAGCGCGGAATTCGCGGCTATGACAGGCAGTATACGCGGAATACGCTTGATTTGTCGGCGGTTCCAGTGCTGCGAACCCTGACTCATTTACCAATTATGGTTGACCCGAGTCACGGGACTGGTTGGGCGCAGTTTGTACCTTCGATGGCCTTTGCGTCGATCGCCTCTGGTACTGATTCGCTGATGATTGAAGTGCACCCGAATCCGAAAAAAGCTTTGTCTGACGGGCCGCAATCGTTAACACCGGATCAGTTCGACACCTTGATGGAAGAATTGGCTGTAATTGGTAAAGTCATGGGACGTTGGCCGCAACCGGTGCCAGTTTTGGTGTAGAAATCGCGGTAATCAGTTAATACGCTTGGCTTAAGCCCGATCCCCCCTAACCCCCCTTAAAAAGGGGGGGACAAGAATGCTCTCAAAGTCCCCCTTCTTAAGGGGGATTTAGGGGGATCTCCGGGGACTAAACAGTTTTAACTCAAGCGTATTGAGTAATCAGTTGGCGATCGCCCAAAAAAACCGTAGTATCTACAAGGTACTATGGTTTTTTTGCGTTTACGCTCTACTCATTGAGTTAGCCAGCACTTCGATTTAAGATTGTTTCAATTTGAGCCTTTAAGTAATCAATATGACGGCTTTAGGAGTATGAGGCGTGGTATTCTCTAAAATACCATCAACGTTGATCCCAGTAACAGTGAACAAGAGGAACTTATGATCGAGCTTTCTACCGAACAACTGCTTTACTTGCTGTACGCAGTAGCCTACTCAAAACAGAATAAGGTGACTAAAAGCGATGTGAAACAGCATTTATCTAAAGGATACCAGAAGGATGCGCCTGCTATCTGTGATGCTTTGTGTCAGAAGCAATTGCTCGAATCTCCTAAAAAGGGTCAGCTTTTTGTGACAGATCAAGGTAAGAAAGTTTTAGCTGCTAATCTGCAAAGTAGTAAGTATGAGTTTGAATCAGCAAAAGGAGCGAAACTTATAAATACTCTTTGGCGTTACTGCCAAATCGGAGTTGCGGATTCTCAGACTTCCGATGGTGGTAAAGAGATGGACTTTGAGACATTTTTAGAAAAGTTTAAGGCTCTTTATTTTGAAGAAAGAAAGCGTCAAGAATTAAGGGGAGTAGTTGCTATTCGCAGCCGAGAAATTTGTCATAAATTTTTGGAACAGAACGATCTATCTCAATCAAATTTGAATAAAAACTTTGCTTTGCTTAAATCAACTGGCAAAGTTTTTGCAGTTATCGAAAAAGAAGATGAACTTATTCAGTGGGTAGAGTAAGCCATGCCAGAAGATGCAGGAAAAATAAGGTACATAAGAGACTTCCTTCAGGACGTAAATTCAGGCGCAGGATTTGTTGATGATATTAGAATAGAGCGCGTTGTTAAACTTCCTGGAGCTGAGGGTGAAGGATCTACAGCCAAAAGTTTGTCGGGACGGCCCATATCTAACCTAACTCAGCTTCTTGAGGATGATTTAAGTCATACATTTGATGACGGCTACTTTACATTTAGATTCGTTGCTGCCTTAGTGGGTAGTGGTAAAACATCCCTGTTAATTTACTTGCATGACTTAACTAAAACTAAACCAACGTATCAGAATAACTCTGTAGTTGTTGAGTTCCAACTTTCTGTATTTGATGACTCTATTGAAAATGGTTTTAAGAAAGAATTGTACTCCCATATCCTAGCTCATACATTTTATGAGTTGTTACACAATTTAAATCTATTGGGGTCAGTTGAAAGTGTAGCTGAACAAGTTTTGAGCGATTATTTAGATGATACTCAAGTATATCAACTTAAAGGTGCAAAAAAAATAATACCATTTCGCAACAAATTTAAAACCTATATTGCCGATAGCGTAGATAGTCTTGAAGAATTTTTCTTTTATATAGTATCCGAAGTATCAGCCGTAGATCCCAACTTTAGTTTTGTTTATCTCATAGATGAGTTAGATGCTTTAGCACAATTTCCTGATAAAATCAAAGAAACTAGACTGCTTTTCAAACAATTGATTAGAAGGGCAAAAGAAAAATTTAGGTCAAAGATTCGCCTGTTAATTTACTTGGTAGGCACATCTAACAACGTACAAAGTTTTATTGCTGATGATTCAGTCATGGAAAGTCTTTTAGGTGAATCAGTTATCAATCTAAACAAGGGCTATACTAATGAATTTGAACTGATTAGAAATAAAATCGATGAGCGTATTAAAGGGGCTTATAAAGGATATAAAAATTTTGATAAAGCATGGCAAGAAATCAAAGATATACCATTGAATCCTGTGAATACCTTGAGGGAATTTTGTCAACACTATGCTGGATCTGTCTTAGAAATACATGAAAAATATTTTCAAGAAGCTGCAGAACAGGTGTTTGAAGGCAATTCACGCCAGTTAGTAGAATCCCAGTCTAGACAACAGTGGGCAAGTTTCCTAAGCCAGAAATCGTACACTCTATCGGCAGTTTCAACTACAAAAGTGATTGCAGGTCATGCCTTCGACTCTTATGTAGAATTACTTCACAATGGACATCTTGTTGCTAGAGCCTTTGGGGAAGCTAAAAACTATGAACTGTTGAGCAGCCATTTAGAAACGTTTAATCAATGGTTAGAAGATGCCAATTTTAAACCTGATGGGACACCGCGAGATATATCTTTTATGATTGCTCCTTCCTGTCCACCTCTCCTGCAAAGAAAATTGGAACTTAAACGCATTCAATTTATCAAATCTGATAAGGTGATTAGCACACCAACACCTACATCAACGCCAACACCTACATCAACGCCAACACCTACATCAACGCCATCACCTACACCAACGACATCATCTCTTAATCTCAATGGAGCCAATAAATCCGAACTAACGAAGGCTTTTCAGGGAACCCGTATCAAGCAGACAACTATTGATAAATTTATCAGCGATAGAAAGATAAAAACTTATCGTACTATTGATGATCTGGCATCTTATCTAAACCTTACTCCAGCAGCAAAGAAAAAACTTCAAGCAAAGTTTGATAAAGGTGAGATTTGCTTTTAACAGAAGATGCAATAATTAGATCGCGTGGTAGTTGGTAGGCGATCGGCTTTGCAACTCCAAGATATCAACCGCCGCAATGCTGAAATTGATGCGGCGCGGGGGATGTTGTTTGAAGCTTTGGCAGATTACAAAAATCCGCAGTTATTAGAAGAAACTTGTGCGGCGGGACAGTTGCGCCGGTTAGAGTGCAGTTGGGCGATCGAGCAAAGTATCATTGGCACGTATCAGGTGCAGAATGAATTTGGTGCTGCGGGCGATCGCATTTCTCAACTTCAACAACAAATCCGTCAAGATGGCCTCGGTATTATACAATGCTGTGACTCCGATGAAGAGCTTGATTTTCTCTTTCCTGAAATCACGCGAATTCACAATCACGATTTAGCCGCCTTAGACATTTGGCTTCATCAGATTGAATGGATTAAAGATTTGCCGCCAAGTGAATTAAAGCAGTTGCAGAGTGCTGATTTGAGCCAATCAAACTTGGCGCTTATTGAAGATAAAAAATCAGCAACAACAGCTTTATCAATACCAGATGAACAGTTATTTTATGAAAAATTGAGGCCGAAGTCTCATTTTTATGCGCTTTACACTCAACTGGAATTTATGCTCGATCCGCAGCAACGAAAAGAGCATGAAAATTATATTATTGAGCAAGGGGAAATAGCTGGTCATAAAAGTTTAGTAGCGTCGAATTTGGAAAAAGCCTCAGATTTGGCTGTTGCTAATCTTTTTTACTACTTTCGAGTCCGGGATAAATCGGAAGAATCGGAAGAATCAGAATTAGTTAACGCCTGAAGTTGAATAGGCAAATTTCAGGATCAGATTTTCAATTTCTCAATCTCTAAACTATGGAGGCTTCGTAACCCTTCTCTTTCTACTAAACACGAACAGGACTTACGCGCAAACTCTATCTGTAGGTAGGTGGGCATTGCCCACCTTAATGCTACAGGGAGAAGTTACAAAAGTGCGATACCTCAACTAAATCAGGAGGAACCATTGATTAAGTTTATTGGGCAACTCAAACTGCATAACAGTCGCCGAGTGTACTACCTAGAGGATTTTTACCGAGTAGAATAAGTCAATCCAAATAAAGAAAAAGTAACCTACGGAAACGATATTACCAAAGCACAGGGGATTTAAGCCCCCACCTTTAGGTGGATCGTTTTTAGGCAGGGGATTTAAGCCCCTGCCTAAAGACTTAGCTGTCAACTGTCAACTGTCAACTGTCAACTGTTAACGATTACCGATTCCCGATTCCCGATTCCCAATTATTACTTGGAGATAAAATGCACCCAAAAATTCCCATCAGCCATACAAACGCTGCGGATTAAACGATAGGAATAGTGCAAATAAGAACCGCTGACACTTGTGTCATAACCACTTGGGAACCACTCGCCATAGGGATCGTGAACAAAGAATCCTTCGCTGTCGTAACCTGCCGCAACTATAATGTGACCGAAAGACGTGAAGTATCCGTGGAGCACAGCCGGATTTCCGCTAGCTAGCCAATCTTGAACATCATCAATCGTTGCATTCTCAGTATAGTAATCTTGAGCGCCGTAATCTTTAACAATCTTTGCTAAATCATAGGGATCCCAGCGACTATAACCTTTGGCGATCGCATATTCGTAGAGTTCATCTTCATATTGTCCGCTTCTATTGCGCCGCGGCACTCTCAAAAAGTCCAGACACATCGCTATGGAAGTTACATTACAAGCACCTGTAGGATTGTAAAAATTATCTAATTGCGATCGATAAGGAATGCCAAGTCTGACAGTGGGCGGATTCGGTTTGGGATACAGCAAAACGCCATCTAGAGTCACTTGAGCGTGTCCTCCGTAAACATACCAAATCCCTGAACCTTTGAAAGATTCGTTGCGGAGAGCAACCCTAATGTGACCGCGAATTGGAACAAAAGCCAGGAGTTCAAACTCTTTTCCCGCTGGGATTACTTGTTTTTCTGATTCCTGAAGTTGAGAAGACGCCAGCGGTTTTGATTTAAAAATGGTGTCTTTGAGGATTTTCAGGATCGGGCGAGGTGTGGGAATGTCCGCCGGTTTGGCTTCGATCAGCTTTTTGGCTGTAATTGCTCCCAAAAAACCCGGTTCGCCACACTTCATCAAGGTTTGAAATCGGTGGAGGGCGGCGGTAGAAAGTGGGCCAAAAGCGCCGTCTACTGGAGGTTTCAGTAAACCCAGGTCAATGAGGCGGCTTTGAACTTGGCGGCTGAGTTCGTTGTCGGCAGCGATTGCTTTGACATCGTACCTAATTTTTGAGTTGAGAAAGTTTTGTAATTTCATGCTTCCCTGCACACTTCAACGATTCCAAGTTTATACTATGAGAAATTTATGGCAATTCTACCGATCGCCCGTACCTTAAAATCTTTAAATTCATGATTCGATACAAAACCTTTAAGGCTGCGAGCGATCGAACTTTGACACAGTATTCTCAAATCAAAGAAGGCGATGATTTACCTTCTTTGTGCTGTGGGAAGTCTCCCTAGCTTGACAAGCAAAGGATTGCGCCTGGAAAGGAAGCAGTCGGGTTTATGCTGCTTCGGGGCGAATTATCACAACACCCATCGCATCGGGAGATAGGTATTTGACAGCGGCTTCCCGGAGATCCTCCGCAGTCAGCGCTTGAATGCAGGCTGCGTAGTTGAGGGCGGGAGCGATATCTCCTACCATCGACTGATAGTAACCGTACAAACTTGCTCGATCGCTCGGAGTTTCGTTACCGAAGATAAACCGATTTGCTACTTGGGTGCGGATGCGGGAAATTTCGGCATCTGTCACCAGTTCGGTTTGGAGAGTACGAATATGTCCGACGATGGCTGCTTCGACTGCTGCTAAGTTTTCTGTCGCTAGTTGAGCAGAAATCGAAAATACACCGCCGAGTCGCTGAGTCATGTTGCTGACGGAAATTGACGAGACTAGCCCTTGATCTTCGCGCAAATCCTTAACCAGACGAGTTGTGCGCCCGTGGCCCAATACTGTCGCTAACACATCGAGGGCATAGGTTTCGGACATTTCCACAAAACCGGGGACTCGCCACATCACGATCAGTCGAGCTTGCTGAAGGGCTGAGTCTACAAATTCGCGGCGGACTGTTTCTGTAAATGGCGATTCTTTCCCGTAGTTCAGAATTTCGGATTCTGGGTGAAAGTTGCTGACAGCGGGTAAATTTATGGTGCTGTTTTGTGCTGTGCTTTTGGTGGCAAAACTTTCGGCGACAATTTCAATTAGTCGATCGACCGGCAAATTACCTACAGCGACTGCTGTCATCGCCCCTGGCTGATATCTGCTGCTGTGGAAATCGCGCATTTGTTGGGCGGTAAGCTGTTCGATGACGGAAGTCGGACCTAGTACCGGTCGCTTGTAGGGCAGGACTTCAAAGGCTAATTCCACCGATCGCTGATAGGTGCGCCGGCGCGGATTGTCTTCCGATCGTCTAATTTCTTCCAATACTACCAGCCGTTCGCGATCGAAAGCATCGTCAGGAATGCTGGCGTTGAGCAAGACATCGACTTGCAGCGGGGCTAGTTCAGCAAAATCTTTAGGGGCTGTGGTGATGTAATAGTTAGTGTAATCTTGGCTGGTGGCTGCATTGGTGACAGCGCCACGTTGCTCGATCGCCCGCTCAAATTCTCCACTGGGAATACTGGGAGTTCCCTTAAAAATCATGTGTTCTAAAAAGTGCGCCATGCCGTTGATTTCGTCGGATTCGACGGCTGAGCCGAGATTCATCCACACGCTGAGGTTGACGGCATCAACCGGCAAGTGTTCGGCTATAACTGTGAGGCCATTGGGGAAATGGCGCACTGTTGGAGCGTTCAGGGGCGGTCTGGAGGAGGATTTGAGTAGGGTTGATGTCATTTGGCTTTTAAATTTATCTTGTTCTTTATATCTTAAAGGGTCTTTTAGGAAGGGATCGGGCATTTGGCATCTACCATTCGCTATAAAAACTGCGATCGGGCAAAACTCCCGCACCGTATAGTTGAGTTTTTTTTGTAAAGGCACTCGATGGAAAATCCCAAATTGCATAAAAAATTAATATTTTTACAGCCAGCTTGGCAACGATTTGGGCGATCGACATCTGGGAAAATCGGCTTATTTTTGACTTTAGCGCTGATTTTGTCGGCTGTGTTAGCTCCCCTAATTTCCCCCTACAATCCGGCGGTCGATCGCGATTATTTATCCCGATTAGTGGCTCCTAGTGTCAAACATTGGTTCGGCACCGACAGTTTGGGGCGAGATTTGTTGGTGCGAGTGTGGCACGGATTGGGGATATCTTTGTTCGTCAGCTTAGTTTCTGTGGCTGCGGGATTGTTTGTGGGAGGGCTTTTGGGACTCTTCGCCGGATATTTTCGCGGATGGGCTGAAGTGGCGATCGGGATTTTGGCGGATATTTTGCTAGCGTTTCCTTCAATCTTACTGGCGATCGCCATTGTCACCGTCACCGGCCCCAGCCTGCAAAGCGTAATTATCGCCGTCAGCGTCGTACAAATTCCGATTTACATCCGCCTCACACGCAGCATGGTGTTATCGCTGCGAGAACAAGAATTTGTCTTAGCAGTCAAAGCCTTGGGCGCTGGCGACTTACGGATTATTTTTCGCCACATTTTGCCGGGAAGTCTCCCGCCGCTAGTAGTACAAGCAACTCTTTCCACTGGTACAGCCACGCTAGAAGCCGCCGGTTTAGGTTTTCTCGGTTTGGGCGCGCAGCCACCCGCCCCGGAGTTGGGGACAATGCTTTCGGACGCTTTCAAGGGCGGATACGCTCTTTCGTCTCCTTGGACTATTTTGTTTCCCGGTTTGCTAATTACCTTGATAGTTCTGGGTTTCAACCTTTTGGGCGACGGGCTGCGAGATGTTTTAGACCCCAGAGGGAATTAGATGGGGAGAGTGTTCGAGTGTTCGAGTGTTCGAGTGTCCGAGTGTCCGAGTGGGAAAAATCCTCCTTATTCAATCGGACTTCTACCCTCGAACCTCAACATCCATCCGTTACATCCGTTACATCCGTTACATCCGCTACACAATCCGTTGCCGAACTTTCTTCTTCCTTCAAATGACTTGACTGATGTCACAATGTACGCGAAACTTTACATAACACTGACGTATTGATACCACCTATTAATAAGTTCTGTTAAGTTCTGACTCAAAACCTATCAATTAGTCAAAATTGATATAGTGGCGAGTCAGCCAACTCTCAATAAGCGACTTCAGGAGGCATCGTACCAAGCTTGCTGGCGTCGGTGTCTGATTTCATCGTTCCTATTCAGTTAGCCCGGATTATGGAAACACTAGAATTTGTGATTTATCCAGATGGCCGCGTACAGGAAACAGTCACCGGCATAGTCGGTGCTTCCTGCGCTGAGGTAACTGCTGCTATTGAAGCTCAGCTTGGCGTGGTGCTTCATCAAGAGTCAACATCTGAATATTTCGCGCAAACGCTCAATCAGTCAGCCGAAGCGACGGCCCAAGTGGCTTTTAGCGATTGGTAATCTTTTTTGTTGAGTTCACTTAATATTTTTTGGAATCACCATGTCACACTTTAGCCAAATTAAGACCCAGATCCGCAATTTGAATTCTTTGGAAGCTGCTTTAACTGATTTGGGTATCGACTGGAAGTCGGGCCCGACTGAGGTGCGCGGCTATCGCGGCCTCACCAGCACTGCTGAGGTGGTGATTGAGCAAGAAAACGGCTATGACTTAGGTTTTAGCTGGAACGGGACTGAGTATGAATTGGTGGCAGATCTGCAATTTTGGCAGCAAGCTTGGTCTGTTGACCGTTTTCTGAATAAGGTGACTCAGCGCTATGCTTACCATACTGTGGTGAATGAAAGCGCTAAGCAGGGTTTCCAAGTTTCTGAGCAAAAACAAAATCAAGACGGTTCGATCCGCTTGGTGGTTCAGCGCTGGTGTGCTTAAGAGTTTTTCGAGATTTTTGCAATCTTGTCTCTTTCAAGTCCGCCCAGGCGGACTTATTTATTATTGTGAGGGATCTAAATGTCTGAGCTTTCTGGACTCGGAATAGATACAGCAGGCGATCGCACTGGTTTGGAACCGGAGTTGGGCGGATTTTTGCGGGATTCGCCCGATCGCTCTGGTTTGGAACCGGAATTAGGCGGTGTGTTTCGCCAAAAAGGTGTCTATGTTGATGAGATTACCTGCATTGGCTGCAAGCATTGCGCTCATGTTGCTCGCAATACTTTCTACATTGAGCCGGATTATGGGCGATCGCGCGTAGTCCGACAAGACGGTGATTCTGAAGAGTTGATTGCTGAGGCGATCGACACTTGTCCGGTAAATTGCATTCACTGGGTTGACTACACCGAACTCAAGAATCTGGAAGAAGAACGCAAGGATCAGGTGATTCCTGTCGTTGGTTTTCCCGTAGATATGGCTACCGTTCAGGCCGGCATTCGCCAGCGTCAGAAGGCTAAGGGCGATCGTAAGTTCAAAGGTACTCATTGAAATCCGCAGGTTGTCACCTCAAGCTCAACAAAAACAGCCCGCGCGGGCTGTTTTTTATATACATTGTATAATTCAAGTTTATTTGAGAGGATGATGTTCCGCGAGAATTTTCTCAACTCTCGCTTCGTCGATTCTCGCAGTCAATCTTGTTGACTCATTGTTATCGCGAATGGTTTTTGCTAAAGTAAAAGACGAGCCAACCGAAAAAGTTAAACCCATACCCATAAAAGCCTTTTGCCAAGGATCTACCTGTAAATAAATCACACCAATAGTAGTTGCAGAAATGGCAACAATAAAAGAAACCCAGCACTGAAGAATCCAAGCATTAGTATCTTTTTGACGTATAATTTGTTGTGACATAATCTTTAAGCCCCAAATATATCTTTTGGTTGATTAACTTATACAATAATGAGCGTGACTGAAGCGGTCAGGAGAACAAATGACAGTTTATAGAAGTGCACAGGGCGATCGGGCTTTTTACTAAAAATTAGAACGTTGTAGATAGGGTTTAAGGCTCAAAAAAAAGTCCCTGGCAGTGGACAATTTAGAAACTGTACTAAGAGAGATTGATTGAATTGGATTTGATGTATTGCTTATGGGCGATCGGGGTCTATGCTTGGCTGGTGTATTTATTCTAGCCAAGCTTGATAACGCTGTCGCTCTTATTCAACTAGGACGGGAACCTCTGTCACTTTAAAGAAGCGAAGCAATTATTGAAGGATCTTTACGTATTTCTTCGAGATACTCGATCAGTATTTCTAACTTTTCTGAATCGGAAGAATTTGCTATAAAAGCATTAGGTAATGTTAAGCTAATAATGTTCGCTAAGCTTGATCGGGTTTTAATTCGACATTGAGGCCAATCAGAACTATTTTCATTACAATCAGGAGCTGTTCTTTCTATAACTGCCAATTCTAACTCCTTAAATTTTTCGTTCACCTTCTTCACATATTCTAAATCTTGTTTCACTCTCTGGGAAACAGTTAATTTGTCAAAATTTTTCGGTGAAAAACAAGAACCAATGATTTTTAACGACGCTTCTGTAAGTTCCATTTTAACTATCCTGTATCTTTGTTCATCTCTATATATATTAGCTTGAATTTTTCAATTGTGATAATATACTTCACAAAATTTATGAATTTCTTTCTGTTTAAATTCCAGTTTTTTTTGTCCATTGAAATAGTCCTTTAACGAATTACAACCATACACTAATAAATTTTTTATATTTGTCGGATCACTACTTTTATCTCCTATTCGCCAAATTTTTACCATTTTATCATCACTTGCAGATGCAATTATTTTGATATTACTTTTATCAGGTAAAAAAGTGACCGATACAACTTCATCTTGATGTCCTTGCAGAATCTCTGGCTCTAGCTGTTTGGTTAAAACTCCTCTATAAATATCTTTTAACTTCCATAACTTAATAGTTGCATCTCCATCAGCAGAGGCAATTATTTTACTATCAGGGCTAAATGCCAGTCCATGTATAAAAGATTTTGTATCAATTCTCATTAAGACTTGATTTTTCTCTATGTCCCACAAATGAATAAAACCCTTGTAGTCACTGGAAGCAAGTAAATTACTTTCGGAATTAAATGTTATGTAACTCAGTCTAACTTGAGAATTTTTGAAATTTTCATGTCTGCCAATAATTTTTGAATCCTTTTCCTGTAAATTCCAAATATTTACACTATTATCATTGCCTACAAACGCGACTTTTGAGTCATTGTGGCTAAAATCTAAGCGAAGAAGTTTTCCTTTATTCTCTAATTTTTTCAGCAATCCACCAGTCTTGACATCCCATAGCCTTACACTTCCATCCCCACTTGCAGACACAACATTATTGCTGTCATGGCTAAATTTAACGTCGTAAACACTTGCTGCGTGGCCTACAATATTGGTCAGTAACTCACCAGTCGTTGCGCTCCAAATTTTTATAGTTTTGTCGCTACTAGCAGAGGCTAGTTTTTGACCATCAGGGCTAAAACTCAAACTCCAAACTACATCTTTATGACCTGATAACCCTGAAATTTTTTTTTGAAGTTTTCCTGCTTGACTCCAAAACCAAATAGTTCCGTCAGAAGTAGCAGATGCTATTACTTTGTTTTTAGGATTAAAAGTTACAACTGTTACTTGATAAGGGTGTAATAATCGGTTATGTTCTTGCACACTATTGATTGTTGATTGAATTCTATTTAACATAGGTGGGTCTTCTAAACCTAGCTCTTTGATTTTTGCCAGAGCTTCTATACTGGCTATCAAAGCATCAATTTGATAGTGGTTTTCTAAAAGCTGTTCAGCTTTTCCGATTAAAGCTCCTACCGTACTAGCTTCTTGTTCTCTCTTCTGATCGGCGAGTACATTGGTCAGTAGTCCCAAACCAAGTGTAAATGTTAGAAGGATACCAGATGCGATCGCTAACCTCGTTCTTTGCTTTTGAACTCTTACTCTAGCTTCCGCCTCTCCAACCCTTGCCGCTTCTGCCTTAGCTTGATCTTCTGCTGCGATCGCTCTTTCCATCTGAGCTATAGTTTTAGCTCTTTCCTCTTCAGCTCTTGCTGTTTCAGCTTCAGCCTTAGCTTCGGCAAGTTCTCGCAATTGTCGCTGTTGCTCTAACTCAGCTTTACTCTCCCGATCGCGCCTACCCACACTCTTCCGCAAAAACTCCCTCTCATCCTCAGTCAAATTCCGCTGTACCCTCTTCTCCCACTCCTCAACCTCCGCCAATCGCGCCCCCGTCAACAACGCCCCATCTGACTTGCGATAAGTTTCTTCCCACTCCCGACAAGCTACCTCTAAGCGCCGAGAAATCCGAATATTCTCCTGATCCTCTTCAATCCAATCACTCAGTAACTTCCAGCGACACAACAGAGCTTCGTGAGCCACTTCCACCGTGTTTTCATCCACAATAATTAAACGCTGCTGTGCCCCAGCCAACAGCCCAATTACCCGCTCTAACTGCTCAGGAGAATCCGCGATCGCCCTCAGTCTATCCCAATCAACCCGCCGGCGCGTTACTTCTTTGCCTTCACCCAACTGCACCAATTCCATAAATAGCTTGCGTACAAAAATGCGATCGCCATCACTAAGACTTTGGTATATCAGGTTAGCTCGATTTTCCAAAGCTCCCTGAACACCGCCAATTTCTTCATAGCCTTTTTTCGTCAGTAACGGATCTGGTGATTCTGGTTTTTCAATGCAGACTCGCCACAACTCTTTCAAAGCGTATTGTAATAACGGTAATGCTCCCGGTTGACCAGCCACATCTTGGGCAATCTGCGACACTAACCCCCGTTCAAATTTGACCCCGTGCAGTTCTGCCGGTATCTCGATCGCATCGGGCAACTCTTCAATCCCTAGCGACTTGACAATATAAGTTGTAGTCGGAATGTGATTGATCAAATTTAAAACGTCTGGATAATTAGCGCAGCGAATTAAAAAATCTCCACGAAGTGCAATAATCATCCGGCTCTTTCGCTCAGGATCCTTCATCTCCTGTGCGATCAGTCGAATAAAACTCTGTCGCTCGGCTTCATCTTCACAGAGAGTAAATACCTCCTCAAACTGATCTATAAAAATTACAAAAGGCTGGTTCTGCTCTCGATGCCAAGCTAGAATATCTACCAGTTTTCCCAAGGGATACTTTCCAGGAGTAAAAGATTCAACTAACCACTGACTGCTGCCCGGAATTCTATCCCGACTTAACTGTGGCAGCAATCCGGCTTTTATTAAAGAAGATTTCCCAGAACCAGAGTAGCCGAGGACAGATAAAAAACGGCTATTTGTTAGGTGAATAATCAGCATCCGAACTGCTTCCTCCCGACCACAAAAATACTTCTCTTGCTCAGATTCAAAAGCATAGAGTCCTAGATAGGGATTTTCGCGATCGAAAGTAATTTCAGTAGCCGTTGTCTCTAACTGTGAATACTTTACCAGAGTAATGCAACGCCCCCATCCCATGCGAATTGCTTCTTGCACAGAACTCTTAAGTTCGCCGCTAATGTAATCGAATAGGCGATCGCCACTAACTCGACGATTTCGGTTAGCATTTTCTGATTGCAACCCCTTAAGCACTGCACCTGTAAAATAACTATTGGGTTCACCTTTAAAGGATTTAGCCGTCTCAAATGTTCGGCAAGCTGCCATTAGGTAGTAATCTTTTTGTGTGCTGAAAGCCGTTAGAGTTGTCTGCACAAGCTGGCTTTCTAGAAAATAGCCACTGTGACAGCAATCTAACAGCATAACTAAACTGCTCAAATCAGATTGGTGGATTAGCTTGTTGAGACTTTCTAACGAAATGCCGTATTTATAATCAATAACTTGGTTTCCTGCCATTTCTACCTGACAGTCCGAAGTTGCTAAAACTCCCTTTTGCTGACCCAATGTATCGGAGAAGGTAAAACCGTGACCGGCAAAATAAATCAAAGCCTCATTCTTAGTCGCTCGTTCTAACAGTAAATTTCTCAATTCTTGACCTATTTCAGCCGCAGTAACTGCTTTCTCTCCACTAATTTCAAAACAATTTTTTTCAGCATTCCATCGTTCCGGCAGTCGTTTCACGCTAAACTCGCCGTACTGTTCTAATACTTTTGCTAAAGTCTCCGCATCGCTAGCCGCTTTCGGGAGACGAGACATTTTTGAACTTTGATACTGAGTAATGCCAATAACAAGGGCGTAACGAGCCATTTATTATAACCTAGATTTGAAGATACTGGCTGACTTGACAAGCACCCTGAACCGATTTTTTAATTCTAGTGCTAGAATAACTCAAGTTTCTGGAAACAAGCTAGAGCTTCAGGAAAATCTACATAAACTTAACATAAGGTAACATTATGTCAGAATTACAACGCTTCGCCTTTGAAGAAGATGGTGAAGTGTACGAAGTCACAATTGACGAAGACACCACCTCGGATGACGATAATCCTTATGACGAAGAGAGGGACGTGCGAAGTGATGCAATTAACCGAATGCAGCAAGCTCGCCAGCTAATTCGCAGTTATGCTATGTATGCTGTCACGGCTTTTAAAGATTTCGGTGCGGCTGAGGTTGAAGAAGTAACACTAAAATTTGCTGTCAAAATGGGTGGCAAAGTCGGCATCCCCTACATTACGGAAGGTTCAGCCGAAAGCAACTTAGAAATTGAGGTAAAGTGTAAGTTTCCTACCTCCTCTGCAAGCGAAAAGTCTTAAACCGTTCTTAAGCCTTAATCTCCGCTAAGTAAACCCACCTAAAAAACATAATACACAGATACCCGACTTATTTAATAATAAGTCGGGTATCTAACAGGCATCACGTTTTACGTTGAATTAAGCTGACTTAATTAACTCCTAAAAGTGCTACGGATTACTTATTTTTCTGCTGAGTCTTAGCTTGTTCGATCGCAATTTCCCTCACAGCTTGGAAAGAACTCAAATTCGACGAACCCTCAATCGCCTTCACCGCCAAATCTTGAACCTGTTTCAAAGCAGAATCAAGTTGCTGTGACAAACTAGCAAGCCGCCCATCTTGATTTTGAATAGTCTGCAACATCGCTTGAATTTGCAGTTCATAATTTTGCTTTTGTCCTTCAATATCTTTAGCCAACAAATCCGCCTTAATCTTAGCTTGATAATTGCCAATATTGCGACCAGTATCCTTCCCATTCTTGATATTAGCTTCCAGTTCCTTCGGGAAAGCTTCCACCTTAGCCTTAACATCCGCAGACAGTTTTTCCCGTTCTGAAATAGCTTTTTCGCGTTCCGCCCACTGTTTCTCCTGTTCCTGACGAAACTCTTCAATTTCTTGATACAGCCTTTGCTGGCGCTGTTCGTATTCTTCGATATCAAGATTTCGCTGAAGATTCAAATCGTAATCATACAACTCCTCATCGCGATCGCGATTTTTTTGCTCATTCTCATTACGTTCTGTAACAGTCAACTTTTGCAATTCCTGCTCTTTTTCCCAAGCCAGCCGCAGTTCCAACAACTCCTGTTCAACAGTTTCGCGCCCTTCGCTGAGTTCGTCAGTAAAAGTTTTCGCACTTTCTTCGTACTGCTGAATTAAATTATCCAGCGTATCTTCCGCAACATCTTCTAAACTGTGCAACTCTTGCAGTTGTTGAACTTCCTCCCCCACAACGCGCCGCAATTCTTCCAATTTAGTAGCTTCGGAAGTTAACTTCTCAGACAACTCGCTGACAGCGCCACCAAAGCCAAATTGCAGCAAAATTAGATTGTCGATTGTGGACTGCATTTTTTGTTGAGTTTGAGTTAAAACCATTGGTTTTTGTGCCTCCACAATAGGTTTTTCTGGGACTGCTATTTGCTTTGGGGAAGCATTTAGCTGTTTGATTTGCAATTCTAATGCAGCTTTTTCTTGCGCGGCGTCCTTGTACGCTTCTAAGATTTCAGCCTTGGTGCTTTTGTCGCTAACTTTTTTGTTCATGGCTTTTGATTTGTTAATAGTTGTGAATTAGGTTCGTAGTCAGGACTTCAGTCCGAAAAAGTTCGTAGTCAGGACTTCAGTCCGAAAAAGTTCGTAGTCAGGACTTCAGTCCGAAAGTTTTGAGAAAATAAAGAATAAAGTCTTCACTACGAACTCGGATGCGGACTAAAGTCCTCACTACGAACCGAGTTTTAAGCTTTGCTTGCAAAAGCTTTCATTGCCAAATCTTGCGCTTGCTTCATCGTAGCTTGCAGTTGCGCCGAAATCTCAGCAATTTGTTCAGTTTGGCGCGCAATTGTCTGCTGTAAAGATTGCACTTTCAACTCATATCCCTGCTTGCTTCCTTCCCATTCCTTGTCCGCTAAATCTGCCTTGACTTTAGCTTCGTGGGAAACTTCTTGAATTGCTTCTTCTTTGGCTTTCGTATAAGCCTGTTTTAGTTCTTCTTCAAATCCAGCGGCTTTCCTTTGATTCTCTTCAAACTCCGCTTGATTGTCGCTGAGGGCTTTTTCTCTTTCCGCCCAGTTTTTGTCTTTTTCGCGGGTAGATTCTTGCAATTGCCGTTCTAGTTTGCGCTTCGTTTCTTCGTATTCGTCGGTTTCAATTTTGCGTCCGCGCTGCAATTCGTATTGATAATCGGCTGTTTCCTGCTGCCGCTGTTTAGTTGTGAGTGCAGTTTGTTCTTGAACTGCTGCATCAAATTCTTGCTGTTCTTTTTCCCAAATTTTGCGCTTTTGGGTTGTATCTTTTTCGATGACTTCGCGCTGATTGGCGCTGTTTTGTTCCAGGAGCGTCAGTTTTTCCCGGTGTTCTTGAGTTAAAATGTGGAGAGCATCTGCTACAACTCTAACTTGCTGCAACTCTTGCAATTGTTCGGCTTCAATTTCGATCGCCCGTTTTAATTCATCTAATTTTGAAGATTCCGCCTTCAGTTTTTCCGAAAGTCCGCTGGTGATGCTACCGAAATCTAATTGCAAGTCTGCCAAGCCTTTAACAATGCTGTCAATTGTGTAGGTAGAAGCAACTTCGAGGAGTTGTTTGCTTTTGGCTTTTTCGGCTGACTGTTCCTTAGTTTCGACTTTAGATTCAATCTTTTTCTTGTCTGCTAAAATCTGCTGAAAATTTTGCAAAATTTTGGTTTTGCTATCTTTTGCTGTTGCTAGTATCATAAGGTTTTTTGCTCCTGATTTAAACTTTTGCAGGCTTGGTTGTGAGACGTTTTGAGCTATCCTAAGTTCCTGAGTTGGCTGAGAATAGCTCGGTATTCTTTGGCTGCATTCGGTGGAAAGTCGGGATTATTGCTGTCTAAAGATTTGAGAATCTTTAGACAGCGATCGCACCGATTACTTTGCCAGCATTCGCACTCCTCAACTATACTTAAAAGCGTGTTTTTCAGCAGTTGATTTTCCGCAAGCAAAGCTCGGTAATTCCGCCGGATAGATTCGGCAACTAAAGTCATGTGCTGGAAGTCTTCGGTAAGACTTTCGATGTCGTTAACTGTATCATCCCGAATGCGATCGAGCATCTCAAAATTCTCTTTCAAACGGCTTTCTTGCAGGTTTGGTTTGGCTTTAATTTTAGTTACTTTTTTCATTTTACTCTTCCTGGTCACAGTTACGGAAAAGGCGCGATTAAATCGCGCCTTTTCTACACAATTAGAACAAGTCAGCAGTTGCTCTGTCTTCCGCTGACGGTAGCGACATACCGCCGTTAGAATTCAAAGCAATCGCATCGCTTTCACCGCTAACGTGAGCGGCCATCAAGGACGCAACTTGTGCTGCTGGTAGGTTATCTAAACAGATCATAGCCCTGGTTCCTTCTAAGTCAATCATCCGCGATTGATTGCTGGTATCGGACAAAACTGCTGCTGCTTGGTCGATAACTGCCCAGTCTTTTCGCTCCATCCACGACCATTTTAAACTGTAGTAATTTATGGGTTTTACTACTCCGCTGTCGTCTGGTTTTTGACCGGAATGTTTTACGAATTCGGGAACAAAAATTCCGGTAGCCGGCTCTACGCCGCGCGATTGAACTGATGCGACTAAACGGTTAAAGTCGTTCAAGCTGCGGTTTTTGATGTATGTCACCATGACAACTCCTTGGGGGAGTTCGCCTGTTTCTGCGACGAACCAAAGTTGACCCCAAAGTGTGTGGGAAGTTTGACCGAGGGAACCGAAAAATTTGGCAAATTTGAGGATGGTGATCGAACACTTGGAACCGTAATCTGTATCGCCGATCGCCCACTGGCCGCTTTGGCAATTGTTGCGAACGGCGATCGGGATTTCTGGTACTAGCAAAGCATTGCTAGGTTTGGCTCCAAATACTGAAAATGTAGGTCTTTCTTTTGTGGTAGTCATGGTTAGTTTTTCCTTAGTTATTTATTGATTTACAGACAATTGGTAATCGGTAATTGGTAATTGGGAATTAGTAATTGGTAATTGGCTAATTCTCCCCATCTCCCCATCTCCCCATCTCCCCATCTCCCCATCTCCCCATCTCCCCCTCTCCCCATCTCCCCATCCGATTACCTAATAAGATGTGTAGTCGCTTTTGGTTCTGGATAGGTATACTCAAGCATCGCCTCTTGTTGAGCTTGAATAATCCGCAATGCGGTGAGCAAATGCTCTAAGGTTTCTAAGTGCGCTGGGGTGAAGTGGATGCTAAAGCCTTCGCCATCCCGCGCGTAGCCCGGACAAACCAGTGAGGCTGAGCTTTGTTCTTCGTGGGTGGCGATGTATAGCCAATCATCGTCTTCGAGCTTGTAATGCGTGTCTGTCCAGGTTCTCAGCATTTGCTATCTGTTCCTCCTTATTGGCTGCGTACAAGGGTTTAGATGCCGGGTGGCGATCGCTCCTCTCAACTTAACTACACTATATGTACGTGTTTTTTAGCTGATTTCCACTTTCAACCACAGCAGTGTGGTCACATAGGTTGACTAAAGCGTCAACTAAATTTATGGTAACGTATGTTGATTTTCCCGTCAAGTATTTTGTTGAAGTTTTCATCAAAACAGGCTAGAATGCTTGTCAGGAGGCGAAAAACCGTGGAACAAACATTTGGAAGACTGATCCGTCAAGCTCGCAAGGATAAGGCTTACTCACAACGTGAGCTTGCTGCTATGCTAAGTGTGGATTTTACTTATTTGTCGAAGTTGGAGAACGATCGCGCCGATTATGCGCCAAAAGAAGACGTAATTCGAGCATTGGCGCGGAATCTCGACATCAACGAAGAGGAATTGATTTTTCTTGCCGGTAGACTGCCTCAGCAGTACGAAGCGCTGCTGAAGCAGAATCCGAAGGAAATGCAGGCTCTTTTCCGCCGGATGCAAGAAAATCCAGATTGGCTCAAACAATCTTTTGAAGCGTAAGAGAGGCCCCTGAAGCGTGAGTATTTTTAAACCGTATTGCTTCTATCCCAAAGAATCGATCGAGCGTTTGGCAAATGACATCCTGATGCAGATGCAGAAAACGCAAAAGTTTGCTCCGAAATGGCCTTTTGAAGCGACAACTGTTGCTGATTTTCTGGACTTGGGCGTAGTTTGGGACTACATTGAGCCGGATGAAGAAGGTGCGATCGCCGCCAGGATTTTACCCCAGCAGCGGTTAATCGAAATCAACGAATTGATTCTCGAAAAACCGCCGGGGTTCATCGAATCGACGATCGCCCACGAAATCGGCCACTGGGTGCTCCACGTCAATCAAGATGAAGCAGACGGCACTGTGGAACAGTTGGAACTCAACTTGGGCGATCGAGAAAAAACAGCATCTGATGTCGAAGAACCTTTTGTGTGTCGGGGTGCGATCGCAAATACCAAAATTGCGTCGATCGAATGGCAAGCCCAATATTTTGCAAGCTGTTTGTTAATGCCCAGAGGAGTTTTGGAAGATAAAAGACAGGGACGCGATTTAACAAAATGGTCGCATTTATACAAAATGAGAGATGAATTGGGAGTGAGCATTTCCAATTTGACAAACCGCTTGCAAGAGTTCGACTGGATTTATATTCCCAAGGGAACGCGCGAGATTTATGCCGGGAAAGATGCCGCAAACGGTCAGCAGCGGTTGTTCGGGTAGAAGTTGATTGGATTTGAGGTTTGAGAAGTGCGATCGCGCTTCTCAAATTGTTAAAATTACTTTCTAATTAAGTTACATTTTATGCTAACCAATATTGAAATCCTGCTGGCAGCTTGTGAGGAATTAAATATCCCTTACGAAATCCTGCATCATTCCCAAAACTTGATTAGAATCAAACAGGGCGGCGAAGAATATTATTTTGTCAATTACATGACGCCATTTAACAGCGCCTCACTAGCAGAGATTTTTAAAGACAAAGAATATACCTATCAACTATTAAACGGCAAAATAAATACTCCCAGAACTTTCGGTTTTGTCTCGCCTCACTGCGAGGAGAAGTATAAAAAGTATTTGAGTTTCCCAGATATTGAATCAATAGTTTTAGAAGTAAACAAAAAATTCGCTTTCCCGGTGATTCTCAAAAGAAATCGCGGTGCTGGTGGCAACAATGTTTTTTTGTGTAAAACTAGAGAGCAAATTAAAGAAGCCCTAGAAATTATATTTAACGTCAACAGCAAAGATTATGACTATGTGGCCCTAGCTCAAGAATATATCGAAATTGCTCACGAATATCGGGCTGTATTCTGCAAAGAAAAGCTAGTTTTGCTGTACGAGAAAGATAAATCTGAGGCTAAATTTGCGGGGAATTTAAGCCCGCTGCACTGGGAAGGTGCAAAAGCCAAACATATCATTAACCCAAATATTATGTCTGAGATTGAAGATTTTGTTAAACCTGTTTTTGCAGAAATGGCGATTAATTATGCTGGGTTGGACATAGCACTCGATAAAAAGGGAGCATATTGGTTAATTGAAATTAACTCAACTCCCAACTACGATATATTTATCAGAGATAACGATCGCCAAATTGTCGTAACAATGTTTAAAGGTATTCTGGATAGCTTGGTTGTTAACAAAACGCCTTATTTGAAATGAAGAGTTGAGTAACGAGAACCTTAACCCAACCTACATATTTTGAACTTCACTCCATTCCTTGAAAATACCAGTAAAGATTAGCAACAGTTAAATCATTGACTTCTTGCCAACTTGAGGGGGCTAAAGCTTTATAGCCAGAGGTATGGGCTTTTTCACTGATATAAGATTCGTGTTTTTCACGCAAGCTAGGTTTGATCAAAAATCGTAATTGATCCAGTAGCGATTTGAAGTGGGATTTTTGTTGCAAGTTTTGGTAGAGCGCTATTTCTTCTGGTTCTGCCACTATACTAACTTCTTCTTGAGTGGTTGAAACTAATGTCGTTTCCATATTTAAACTAGCCAATTGTTTACGCTCATCAGCCGATAAACTTAGCATCCAATCTACCTGATTTTGCCAAGAGTTCAAAACTGCTAAATCCTGATTGTAAATCCGCGTAATTTCTGGAAATATAAAATCAATTTCATCTTTTGTGCAGCGCTCAATAACGGTGAAAATGTCTTGGCGTATTCTTTCTTGGAGGTGGGAAAGGGAATTACTTACAGATGCAGGCTCGTTCAGCAATTGATAAGTTAATGAAATTGTCTGCTCAATTGCCCAAGCGCATTCAACTCTACGAAGATAGCCAACTGCACAAGTGGCCTTAAATAAGTCAGGATTATTATAGTCAGCTAAAGCATTGGCTAAAATGTTTTGTGCGCTTGTTAAGGTAGAATTTCGGGTATGTTTATCTTCCATTAATAAAGCATTTTGAATTAGTCTCTGTGCTTGAGCGAATTTCTGATAAGCTCGACTTAAGATTAAACGATGTTGCTCAAAATTAATGCTTTCAGCTAACAGTTTGATTTCAGCAATAACTTCTGCTTTCTCGTCTTTCAGCAGTGCCGCTATATCAATAAAGCCATGTGTAACTGTTAGCTTCAATTCCTTAATATCTTCCCTCATTTTCAAGGTTTGATGAAGGTTAACGGCTGACAGTGCAGCTATGGCCACCACGCCGACACCAATGACGGCAGTAGATGCTGACAGAATGCCCACATTAGCCGAAAGAGATTTTAAGCCATACTCAATCACATCTAGTCTTCTGTAAGTTTCTTTAAAACCCAGATCGGTTTGAACCATTTGCGCTACACCTAATACAAAATCTGGAATAGCGAACAACGGCTCGGCAACCATACCAATTGCCGAACCTACAAAGCGACCTGTTGCCTTGTCTCTAGCTATTCCCAATAATAATCCTGCACTATTCTTCACGACTTCATAAGTGCCGGAGATGATACCAGCCTGTATGTGAGGAGGAAACACAAAAAACATATTTTTTACCTGAATAGCGATTAGTGTTATATATTATAATATATGATTATGGTTAACTTTTTCAGTCTAGAGTGGAATTACTTAGATGAACGAATTCATGACAGCATTTCAGAACATCGCCCAATATGCGGCTATCGTCGCGGTGGATGATGATAAATCCTTAGAGATTAAGGAATCTGCTACAACCATGATTAAGTCAGTCCAGCCTGGCTTTGACGAATTGAGGGAATCAGCTACCAGACTTAAGAAAGTTGTGCAAGAATGCCGGAACGAGATAGATCGTGCTGAAGACGTTTGGACTTGCAAACTTGGGATTACCCTAGCTTCAAAACAGGAAATATGGCAACAGCTTGGGGAACTGAGTGGCTGTCATTTTAGAATTAATGAACTCGGTCAGCTATGTAAAAGTTCGGTCATCACTAAATCTCAAGATTATTGGCATCAAATATTTGATGATAGCGTGAAAAAAAAGTGGTTTATTGATGCAGTACAAAAACAAAAAAAAGGAATTGGCTGGAAAGAAAAAAATGATTTTATTAAAGATATTCCTATCGTTATCAATCTTGTTTGTAGGGAAGTAGAGCAAATTATTAAGCACAGCCTGGAGCTGGTTTATCAAGACCTTAGCACGATCAACTTAAAAGTGATTACGCAGTGTGTCGGAATTTTAGATAAGCAGACAAAAGCTGTGTGGAATCATCAGATGAATTTAACTTTTAGTCCGATAAGGGGCTTGCAGTTTAATACCATACCAATCATTTGGCTACTCCTTCGACAATACAATTGCATGGCTGGGATTTTATTTTTACGCAAGTCCCTAACAAATAAATTTGAGCAGCCGACAGTTTACTTGCCTGAGAATACCGAATCACTGAGGTATGCACTTAGTCCGGCTCTGGATAATTTATCCAAATACCGTTTATGTGATCTTTTTTGGGAAGAGGTTGTAAATTTTGAAAAGCAGGTTTCAAATGCGATCAATAATTTCATCAATTCAATCTTTGATGACAGATTGAAGCTAGGAAATCAAGCTTTGGTCGAAGCCATGATGTTTTACAATAATTTTCTGGAAAAGCAAGAGCGATTTCAGCAAGAAACACCTGCACAACGTCAGGCTGAAAGAGCCTGGATTGATTCGCAATGGACAGAAATTCAGAGGCTGGAAAAAGGTATTAAAATAATTCTAAATTCTTCTCCATAATTCCTTAAGCTACTGTTATTGTACTAGATCGCACTTCTTCACACGCTAAAATAAACTTAGTCACAATTCCATGAAAAAAATGACAACACAACTACTAGAACTAGAGGGAACGTGGGAAGAAATTCTCGCCCAATCGGCAAAATTCACTGGACGCAGAGTCCGCATCGTCGTTCTTGCTAACGAAGATGAAGAAGCACTCCCATCTCCAGAAGAAAGTTTTCGGCAAGCATGGCTGGAAATAAAAACCGGAAAAACCAGACCTGTATCGGAACTGTGGGAAGGCATTGATGCAGAGTGATTCTCCTTCAATTAAGGTGTACTTTGCCGATGAATTTAAGCGCAATTTACGCGCACTGTCCAAAAAGTACCGCCACATTCGCTCTGACGTTCAGCCGATTGTTGAACAACTTCAAGCGGGAGAATTGCCGGGAAATCGAATACCGGGAATTAATGATATTGTGTTTAAGATGCGAGTCAAAAACAGCGATATCAAAAAGGGTAAAAGTGCTGGCTATCGACTAATATATTACGTTCAGATGCCTACAGCAATCTTCTTGATGAGTATTTATGCAAAATCAGAACAAGTGGATATTTCTGTAGAGCAAATTTTACAAATTATTAGTCAGTTGAATGATGCCACTATTCCTAAAGAAATACAAGATGAAGAAGATAGCGATCGCCCTGACGGTTAAAAATTAAAATCACAAAAATGACAACACAACTGCTAGAAGTAGAGGGAACGTGGGAAGAAATTCTAGCCCAAGCAGCCAAATTTTCTGGACACAGAGTCCGCGTTATTGTTCTTGCTGATGAGGAACCGCTGAAGTCAGCCGAAGACTGTTTTCGTCAAGGGTGGCACGAAGCAATGACAGGAGAAACTGTACCGCTTTCTGAACTGTGGGAAGGCATTGATGCAGCGATCGAGATGATGCACTCTCTGCCAGAAACTTTACAGCAGCAAGTAGCAGCATACTTGAAAGAGTATATCGCAGAATTAAAAGATGAGCTTCAATGGGACGAATCTTTCGAGAAAACGCAACAGCAACTTGTGGCTGCTGCCAAACGCGCAAAACAAGAAATTGCTGAAGGAAAGGCACAGGAAATGAAACTGAATGAGTTATGAAATCTGCGTTTCTTTGGCACGAAATAGAGGACACGGCACTGCCGTTTCCCTACGCGAACATCTGTACTCTTGAAAAAGTTACTCGTTACCAGTTAACATTGTTTTTGCTTGTTTTCTTGACCCGAAGTGTAAGGTGCGTCGCCATGAGATTGTCGATTCACTTTAGGAATTTTTTATGGCGACACACCCTACAAATATTAAATGCAGTACAATTTATTACATTCTCTCCAATACCTGAATCCCCAACAAATCTAAGCCTAATTTCAGAGTCCTCGCCGTCAAATCGCACAAAATTAGCCGCGAAGTCCGCAACGGTTCCTCAGCTTTCAAAACCGGACACTGTTCAAAAAATTGATTGAACTTTTGACTCAATTCAAACAAATACTGACAAATTCGATTCGGTAACAAGTCGCCGCCAACAGCATTTATAACTTCATTGAACTGCAATAAATGCTTTGCCAATACTAACTCGGCATCTGACTGCAAAATTACTTTTGCACTAGCATCTAAGTTATCAAAATTAATCTCACCTTTGCGGCGAATTCCCTGCACGCGCACATAGGCATACAGCATATAAGGTGCGGTATTTCCTTGCAATGCGAGCATTTTGTCGTAGCTAAATACATAGTTGCTGGCGCGGTTTTGACTTAAATCGGCATACTTGACGGCACTTAAGCCAACTGTTTGAGAGACGCTGGCAATAAATTCTTCTGTTTCGTGTCTTTCCTCTGCTTTTAATCTGTTTTCTAAATCTTGGCGGGTGCGGACAATTGCTTCGTCTAGCAAATCCTGCAAGCGCACAGCTTCTCCTGAACGGGTTTTTAATCTTTTGCCATCTTCTCCGCATACCAAACCGAAGGGAACGTGGACAATTTCGACATCTTCGGGAATCCAACCGGCTTTTCTGGCTACTGCAAATACTTGGGCGAAATGGTTGGCTTGTCCTGAATCTGTGACGTAAATTATGCGTTTTGCATTGTCGTTTTGGATGCGGTAGCGGATGGCTGCTAAATCTGTTGTGGCGTAGTTGTAGCCGCCGTCCGTTTTCTGCACGATGAGCGGTAATGGTTCGCCTTCTTTGTTGGTGAAACCTTCTACAAATACGCATTTCGCGCCGTCGCTTTCTACTAGCAAACCTAACTTCTTTAAGTCTGCGATTACTGCGGGTAATAATGGATTGTAAAATGATTCGCCGCGTTCGGTTAGTTTGATGTCTAGTAAGTCGTAGATTACTTGGAATTCGCGGCGGGATTGATCGCACAGCAGTTTCCAGGCGCGGCGGGTGTCTTCTGCGCCTGCTTGCAGTTTTACTACTTCTTGGCGGGCGGTTTCTTTGAAGGTTTCGTCTGTGTCAAAGCGCTGTTTGGCTTGGCGGTAAAATGCGACTAAATCTCCTAAGTCTAGGGCGTCTGCGGTGGTGAGGGCTTCGGGGTAAACTTCGCGCAAATATGCGATCAGCATTCCGAATTGGGTGCCCCAGTCGCCGATGTGGTTGATTCTGAGTACGTCGTGCCCTTGGAATTCGAGGATGCGGGCGATCGCATCTCCGATGATTGTCGATCGCAAATGTCCGACGTGCATTTCTTTGGCGATATTCGGGCTCGAAAAGTCGATCGCCACTCTCTGAGGCGTTTTCACCGGTTCAATCCCCAAACGGGTGTCGGCGGCGATCTCACTTATTTGCGCTTCCAAATACGCCGGTTTGAGCTTTAAGTTGATAAAACCGGGCCCGGCGATTTCTGGGGTTTCGCAGATGTCGGCGATGTCGAGGTTTTCGATGATTGTAGAGGCGATCGCCCGCGGTGGCTTACCTAACTTTTTGCCCAAACTCATCGCTGCATTGCACTGAAAGTCCCCAAACTTGGGATTTCCCGCAGGGGCTAGCATCAGATCCGTATCGGCATAACTCTCGCCGAATGCGGAGGTGAAGGCTTTTTCAAATCTGGTTTTTAACTGTTGGGCGATCGAGTTCATCTTTAATATTTTGATTGGATATTTATTTTAAACGCTAGAGGTTGAGGTCGATCGCAACTTTTAGCTGTACTTCTCCGGGGATTACCCCCTCGAAAATATTTTCCATCCTGATCTAAATCACAGGGTTTTGTATCTGAGATTACAGATTATCACAATGCCGATCGCTCTACACATCAAAAAATATCACATCTAGTCATGATCGCGATCGCCATACAATTTAGTTAAATCAGTTACATTAAGGTATGTTAATATTTTTTCAATGCTCCAAAAATTCTACGAAAGGAAGTAGTTATGTTATCTCAACCTGTTTTTGGCGATCGTTCCCTGACACAAGCCTTTGATCGAGCAGTAATCGCTCGCTTCGATGAGCCTCTGAGTCTCTCGACTCAAGCACTATTAGAAGAGTGCACCCTCGGCTTCGCCCCTTGTCCCGAAGGAGTCAAAACCTTTTTCATCATCGCGCCGAGTCTAGATGTAGCAGATGAACTAATTGAAAGAATCGACAGCATTTTAGATCGAGTTGTCGAACTCATGGCTGGAGTCAAACAAGTGGGCCTGTGCATCTTTCCCGCCGGCAGCGAAGACGAACAACCTGTAGATCTCCCAAACTCAGAAAAAGTTCCCCCCGATTGTATCGCTTGCAAATTCTTTACAATTATGTGTGCGGATGCTGCGACCGATCGCTAAAATTGACAGTTAGCAACCAGCAACTCGCTGTGCTGCGCTAAACCTCTGTTTTTACTGGCGCGGGGTAAATTCCTTATTAGTAACAGTCGCTGGAATTCTCCAGCAAAGCGTGCAGGTAGTTCGATCGTTTGCCCGGTTGCATTCGCTATTGAAGGCAAATTTTAACAAACAAGCATAATACATAAGAAATGCCCGCTTGTCAGTCGATCTAATTTTTACCTGCTGGATCAAACAGTGTTGCATCTACTGACAGTTGACAGTTGACAGAAGGAAGAAGGAAGAAGGAAGAAGGAAGAAGAAAGAGGGAAGTTCGGCAACGGATTTTGTAACGGATGTAACGGATTTAAAAGTCAAGGAAGAGGGAAGCAGAAAAAGGGAAGTTCGGCAACGGATTTTGTAACGGATGTAACGGATTTAAAAGTTAATAGTTAGTAGGGTTCGTCAGTCCCAAGTTTCGCTCCAATTCAAACATATTGAAACTGACGCACCCTACGGGGAAATATAGTGCGATCGCATCACCAGTTGATAGAATTTGTTAAAAATTTCAGTTGAAAATTTTAATTATTAAATTTTATGTCTAATATTGGCGATAAAATCAAAGATTGCAATTCTCAAATCTACAATCAAGCCATTATGGTAAAACTGACACCGAACCCCAGCTTTAGTTTAACGATTCGTGTTGCTCTGCCGAACCAGCCGGGAATGCTGGCTAGCGTCACCAGCGCGATCGCATCTGTGGGCGGCAACTTCGGCCAAATCGACTTAATCGAGCAAAGCCGCGCCACTACCATTCGCGATATCACCGTCGATGCTTACAGCATTGAACACAACGAAGAAATCGTCCAAGCAGTGAAAGCGCTACCGGATATCAAAGTGATCGATGTGTACGATCGCACTTTCGACTTGCACCGTGGTGGAAAAATCAGCGTAATTAGCAAAATTTCCCTCAAACGCCAATCTGATTTGGCAATGGCATACACCCCAGGAGTCGCCCGCATCTGTACTGCGATCGCCAATGACCCCCAACAAGTTTACAACCTGACAATCAAACAAAATACTGTGGCGATTGTTACCGACGGTAGCGCAGTTTTGGGACTAGGAAACCTCGGCCCAGCCGCCGCACTGCCAGTCATGGAAGGCAAAGCCATGCTATTTAAAGAATTTGCCGGAATTGATGCCTTTCCTATCTGTTTGGACACGCAAGATACCGAGGAAATTATTCGCACCGTGCAGAATATCGCCCCGGTTTTTGGTGGCGTTAACCTGGAAGATATTTCTTCTCCCCGTTGCTTTGAAATCGAAGCCAGATTGCGGGCAACCTTAGATATTCCAATTTTTCATGACGATCAACATGGCACGGCGATTGTTAGTTTGGCAGCATTAATTAATGCCTTAAAAATCGTCAAAAAAACGATCGCAGAAGTGTGTATCGTAATTAACGGAGCTGGTGCGGCCGGAATCGCGATCGCCCGTTTGTTGCGGAAAGCAGGTGCCGAAAACATCATCATTTGCGACTCCAAAGGCGTTCTCTGCAAAGATCGCACGGATATGAACCCAGAAAAACTAGAATTTGCTGTGGCTTCGGGCGGTACTTTGGAAGATGCAATGGCCGGTGCAGATGTATTTTTAGGTGTCAGTGCGCCCGGGGTGGTCACTCGCTCTATGGTGCGATCGATGGCCCAGAATCCCATTGTTTTTGCAATGGCAAATCCCATTCCCGAAATTCAGCCAGAATTAATTATGGAGGATGCGGCGATCATTGCCACTGGACGCAGCGACTACCCCAATCAAATTAACAATGTTTTGGCATTTCCGGGGATATTTCGAGGTGCTTTGGACTGCAAAGCTCGCACGATTACCACAAGTATGTATTTGGGTGCAGCTTATGCGATCGCCTCTTTAGTCAGCTCTTCTCAGCTTGACAAAGAGCACATTATACCGTCTGTTTTTGACGAAAGAGTTGCCATTGCCGTCGCCGGTGCAGTGCAGTTGGCCGCCCGCTCCGAAGGGATCGCTCGCGATTAATTGCAGGAAGTTCAGCAACGGATTCTATCACAGATTTAACGGATGTAACGGATAGAGAGATGTTCGGCCAACGAACAATGTACGGGATAGAAGGAAGTTCGGCCTCGTTGCCGAACTTCCTTACTGAGTTATAAAAGTTACAGCAATAAACAAGATAAAAAGATATAATTAAATAACCCAAGTCCAGCTATGTCAGATGCAAAGCCAGTTAGGAAAAGCCAAGCGCGATCGCTCCCACCGCAAATTGTTACAACTGTGCCCGCTAGGGCTGGCATTGTGCCGGACAGACGGGAGTTTTCTAGACATCAATCCAGCTTTTGCAAGTATTATCGGTTACACAGTTGCAGAAACTCTCAACCTCAATTACTGGGAAATTCTGCAAACAGATTGCGTTGGTAGAGAAAAATATTTAGAAATTCCAGCAAAAAATAGCTGTACTAGCCCGTGCGAAGCAGCATACAAACATAAAAATAACCATTTCGTATCCGTGCGAGTTTCCGAGCGGGCAATTGCAACTGATGGAGAATGCGTGATTTGGCTGAGTGCTGAAAAGATTTTAAATCATCGGGATGAAAACAGTCAGCCACGGGAATCAGCGCCACCGCACTGCAATTCACATCTAGAAAAATTGCTGGCAAACCAGACTGCCGAACTGACAAAAACTCAGGAACTACTCCAACAAAAAATCGCCGAACTGGAACAAGCAAAATCGAAACTGGAGCTGCAAAATCAGATTTTAGATCAAATTCGCGAAGCCGTAATTTGCACGGATACGAACGGCTCAATCACCAGTTGGAATAAAGAGGCTCAAAGGCTTTACGGCTACGAAACAAGTGAAGTTGTTGGTCAAGATGTTAGTCTAATATATCCGCCGAAACAGCGGGAATTAGTATTAGAATTGGTGACAAAACCGCTAGAAAAAACAGGCGAGTGTGAACTAGAAATTACTATGCAGCGCAAGTCTGGAGAAGACTTCTACTCGCACTTATCAATTTCTCTGGTTAAAGATGTTGGTGGCGAAGTCTTTGGGAGTGTGGGCTGCATCAGGGATATTAGCGATTGCAAAGTTTTAGAACAAGAATTAGCACAGAGACAAGATCGTTTTGATGCTTTTTTCAATGATGCGCCGGTGGGACTTTGCATTTTGGACTCCCAATTGCGGTACGTGCAAATTAATCCATACCTAGCAGAAATAAATTGCCTGAACCCAGCAGAACATATTGGCAAGACTGTAAGCGAAATATTGCAGAATTTGGCTCCAATGGTAGAGCCTTTGTACGAACAAATTTTGAGAACGAAAGAGCCCCTAATTAACATAGATATGAGCGGTGAAAGTCCAAAGCAGCCTGGGGTTGTTCGAGATATTACAGGCTCTTATTTTCCTCTGCTCGACAAAGACGGTGAGGCGATCGGCATCGGTGCAGTTGTAGTTGACATTAGCGATCGCAAACAAGCTGAAGTAGCACTGGAAAAAAGCGAACAGCTTTACCGCACTATGGCAAGCAACTTTCCTAACGGTGCAGTGATGCTGTTTGACAAAGAAATGCGCTACACCCTGGTAGAAGGTACAGAATTAGCAGCAATGGGGCTTTCTAAAGAGTTGATGGAAGGCAAGACAATCTGGGAAGTATTCGAGCCGGATTTTTGCAGTATCTTCGAGCCGAATTATCGGGCGGCGCTCGCAGGAGAAACCGTTGTTTCAGAATTTACTTACGGCGATCGCATTTACCTCGGTTACACTTTGCCAGTCAGAAACAAGCGGCAAGAAATCAGCGGCGGATTGTTAATGGCTCAAAACATTACGGAGCGTCACTTAGCAGAAGAAGCCCTCCGGGAAAGCGAGGAAAAATACAGGTGCATTGTCGAGACAGCAGATGAAGGAATTTGGACGATCGATGCGGAGGGTAAAACTACTTTTGTCAACCAAAAAATGGTCGATATGCTCGCCTGTACCGCCAACGAAATGATCGGGCAGTCGCTATTTGCTTTCATGGATGCAGAAGGCGTGGCGATCGCCGAAGCCAATCTCAACCGCCGCCGTGAAGGAATTAGCGAAAAGCACGATTTTAAGTTCCTTCGTCGAGACGGCAGCGACTTGTGGGCGATGGTTTCTACTAATTCCTTGTCAGACAAAGAAGGGCGCTATGTCGGCGCTTTGGCAATGGTTGCCGACATTACCGATCGCAAACAAACAGAAGCGGCATTGCAACAGTCGGAAGCCAAATTTCGATCGCTCTACGAATTAACCAGTTTGCCTGTTTTTATGTTATATGACAGTCGCATCGCAGATGCCAACACAGCCACCCTAAAACTATTTGGCTGCACCGCCCCGCAACAGTTGTACAGCAAAAAACCAGGCCAACTGTCGCCTTTTTTCCAACCCAATGGCAGAGATTCTTTGAGCATAGCCGACGAAATGATGGCGATCGCCTTTGAGCGGGGAAACCACCGTTTTGAGTGGGTTCACCAGCGCTTAGACGGTACGGATTTTCCCGCAGAAGTCGTGCTGACAGTCATCGAAGTTGGAAATGAAAAAATTATCCAAGCAGTCGTCCAAGATTTAACCGATCGCAAACTTGCCGAAGAAACATTAGTGCGATCGGAACAAGCACTGAGACAGCAAGCTCAGCGAGAACAACTGCTGAATCAAATTGCCAACCAAATCCGCAATTCTTTAGATTTAGACACAATTTTAGCAACCGCCGTTCAAGAAATTCGCAATCTGATGCAGCTAGATTGGTGCATCTTCATTTGGTATCGCCCCAACAGCAATCCTCCAATGTGGGAAATAGTTTGCGAAGCAAAGAATGCAAATTTGCCTAGTTTGCTTGGTACTTATGCTGTAGATGACCAATCTAGTGCCGCAGTGCAGCAGATTTTGGGCCGACAAATTATGCGAGTTGATGATGTTAGCTTTTTTGAAGATGTAGAAGTGCGCGCAATTTTCCAAGCATTTAAAATTAACTCAGTGCTGTCGCTGCCGGTTCATACTACTTCCGGCGATATAGGCACGATTAGCTGCTATCAGGCTCTGTCCGCGCGCCATTGGAGCGATTCGGAAGTCGAGCTGATGCAAGCAGTAATTGCTCAAATTGCGATCGCGATCGAGCACGCCGAATTGTACACCCAAAGCCGCACAACCGCCCAATTAGCCCAAGCTCAAACCCAACAGCTAGAACAAACTTTGCACCAACTACAACGCACGCAAACTCAATTAATTCAAAGTGAAAAAATGTCAAGTTTGGGACAATTAGTAGCAGGTGTCGCCCACGAAATCAACAACCCAGTTAACTTTATCTACGGTAATCTCAGCTACGTTAGCGAATACACTCAAAAATTACGAAAAATGCTGCAATTTTACCAGCGTGAATACCCGCAGCCTACCGCAGCAATTTTAGATGCCAGAGAAGACTTGGAAATTGATTATATTATTGAAGATTTACCAAAAATTGTCACATCTATGAAAGTCGGAGCCGATCGCATCCGCGACATTGTTTTGAGCCTGCGGACTTTCTCAAGACTTGACGAAGCCGAAATGAAACAAGTTGACATTCACGAAGGCATCGAAAGCACGCTGATGATTTTGCAAAACCGCCTGAAAAATAAACCAGATCGCCCGCCTATTAATCTTATCAAAGAATACGGTAAATTGCCTTTAGTAGAATGTTATCCCGGTCAGTTAAATCAAGTATTTATGAATTTGTTGACTAATGCGATCGACGCTGTGGAAATGGAAATTGATAAGTTCTCTCGCACGGGCAAAAATCTCACAATTACGATTCGCACCGAAGTAACCGACAATAACTGCGTGGCGATGCGTATAACTGACAGCGGCCCCGGAATCAGCGAAGACGTGAAACTGCGCTTGTTTGACCCATTTTTTACCACAAAACCGGTCGGCAAAGGCACGGGCTTAGGATTGGCAATTTCGCACTCTATTGTCGTAGAAAAACATGGCGGCCAGCTTTCTTGCAATTCTGTATTGGGAGAAGGTTCGGAATTTGCGATCGAGATTCCGCTGCGGCAAAAAACGAATTAAAACCCAATGCAAAATTCCCAGAAACCGGGTTTCTTCCGAGATATTTTGCCACCCACTGAGATTTTCTCAGAAACCCGGTTTTTTAGACTTTGCTTCTAACCTAAAGATTTAACATAAACCCGATCGCACCTTGGCGTTTCCACACCCGTCGTCGGTAGATATCCATTATTTTCGTACAATATAACAGCTTCCTTAAGAATGCTAGCAGTTTCGATCCAGATTTCATCAAAGCCGCGAGCCATTATTATACTTTCCAACTCTTGCAGTAAAAACTTCCCCAAACCTTGTCTCCTTGCTGCTGGCAAAATATACATTTTGCGAATTTCCACAGCATTTTTACCGCGCTCAATCGGATAGTAAGCGGCTGTACCCACGATTTCTCCTTGGCGTTCAACTACCCAAAATTCTCCACCCTTTTTATGATAATATAATTCGACATCATAGACATCTCGATCGGCCCCGCAAGGCTCACAGTTTAAACCGTATTCTGCTAAAATATTTTTAATTAAATTGAAGGCCTCCGCCCGATCGCGCGTTTCCCATGAACGAATCAAAAAATCGAGATGTTGGGTTTTCATTAGTTGTTGCAACTTACATTATTTTTTTGACTTTAGCAACCGTAAAATTACTGATTTTCTCGCATTTGACAGTCGTTAAATGCACCCAACTTTTAACTGTGAATTCTCGGTTCAGGATAAAGAGTTGCCAGCAACTGACTTTCTACCAATGATAATTCTTCTAGCCTCTCCATCACCAGAGTGCGATCGAAATAAGTTGTGGCTAAAATCCAATATACCCCATAATGGCGCGCTTCCGAAGCCATCAAACTACGATAAAACTTAGCTAATTCTGCGTCAGGACAACGATCGCCCAGCAGCCCCAGCCGTTCGTGACTCCGCGCTTCAATCAAAGCAGAAACCAGCAAAGAATCCAAAAGTCTCTCCGGTTCCTGTTTGCGAATTTGGGCGGACAAACCCGCACCGTAGGGAGGCGCAGCCAAAGGCCCCAAAGCGATACCGCGCTCTTCTAACCGCTGGTTGACTTGCTCGAAATGCTCCAATTCTTCGCGGGCGATGGCGGTTAGCATCCTCACCAATTTTTCCCGTGCTGGGTAGCGAAACATTAAATTTAACGCTACTCCCGCCGCTTTCCGCTCGCAGTGCGAATGATCTAATAAGATTGTATCAAAATGGGCGATCGCCTGTTCGACCCAAGCTTCCGAAGTCGGTTGTTTCAAAAACTTAATAGTTGGTAGTGTCAAATTCATTTTAGATTTTAGATTTTAGATTTTAGATTTTAGATTTTAGATTTTAGATTAGTCATTGTAGGGTGTGCATCGCGCACCATTGGTGTCAACTTAACGTCAAACGTAGTTACATACTGCTGTTTACCTCTGAGGCCAGATCCCCCCTAGCCCCCCTTAAGAAGGGGGGGACAAGAATCTTCTCAAAGTCCCCCTTCTTAAGGGGGATTTAGGGGGATCTGGTCTCGGATAAAAGCGAGATTTATCAACGGTTTTAGGCTTAATTTGACACCAATGACTGCGTATCTTACCCTTATAACTAGCGCGTCAAACCATTTTACACAATTTTTCAAACACCGCATACATATCACCCGCAAACTTTTTCGGATTCCACAACGGTGACAAACTTCCAGAGTCTTTAGACTTAATTAAATGTGCTTGAATTGCCTTTCTCAATTCACCATCTTTACCCAATTTTACACCCAAATTCACATATTCAGCCCAAGACCAAGCCACACCAGTTTCAATTCCCAAAGCCTGCAAAAACGAATAACCCATTCTCGACAAAAACTGCTCTCCGGTGCGAGTCACCACCGGCAAATCAAACCACAAAGCCTCTAAAGTGTGAGTACCTCCATTGTAAGGATAAGAATCTAACAAAACATCAGCCAGCAAATAGATAATTCTGTGCTCTTCCTCCGTAGCAAACCTCGGCAAAAACTTAATTCGATGCTTGCTAACTCCCTCAGCTTCGCAAGCTTGATGATACGCACCCTCAAACACCGCAGCATCGCCCAAAGCTTTGTGAATTAAAATACTGTTCGGAACTTGTTTGAGAATCGCAACTTGTGCTTTTACTAAGTCGCGATTAAATTTTCTGCCCGGAGCGACGCACAGGTAAACTATCTGATCCAAACCGATCCGATTCGACTTTCTCAATGCCACCGGATCGACTCCATACCTCTGAAAACCTGATACCGCCACAAAGGAATCCGGCATCCTAATTAGTTGCTCATCATAATATTTTTCCCTACCTGCTGGGTGCGAATGCCAGTCTGTAAGAAAGTAATTTTCCGGTGATATGTAAGGTGCATCAAATCCGAGCCAAGAAACACAAACTGGCGCGGGTTTTTGGTGAAGAATATCTGCGTGAACTGGTACGCTGAGAGAATCTAAATCGACTAAAATATCTAATTCATCTTGCTGAATTTGGTTGATAATTTCTGCGGAATTGGCAAGTCCGTTGGGGTAAGTTTTTGGGAAAGTCAGTTTACCGAAACTGTCAAATTGTTGAGTGCGATCGTCAGGAACAATTCTTTCGGAAGCGTACAGATACAAATTGGGTGTGATGACGGACAATTCGCGAATGATGTCAGCGCTGCACCAACCTACAGAATGGCGGCTGAAGTGATTGGACAAAAAACCGATTTTTAATTTGCTATTTGTTGGCTTGAGACTATAACTTACGGGTTGAGAAAAATTAGGTTTGATACATTTTTCGATGTACTTTTGGGCAATTAATCTGTAAAGTTTAGAGTTGGCTGCCAAGTCATCTCGCAGATAGGGCGTGCTGAATAACAAGTTTGCATAAAGCGATTTAATTTCTACCGGGCTAGCCGTTTCTAAGTTGTTCTGCAAGTATGATTCTAGTTCTAAAAATCGATCGCCTGCAATTTGATTCAATCCCGACACTTGATAGGTGCTGACGTAGTAAATCGCCGTCATAATTGGATCGGTTTCCGCGCACATTTGGCTGTATTTGTGTACGGCTTGGCGCGCGGCTGCTAAATCGCTAGTATCTCGGAGGATGCCGCACAAATGTTGGTGGGCGGCAATAAAATCTGGTTTAATTTCTAGGGCTTTTTGCAGGTTGGGTATGGCATCTTTAAACTTGCCCTGGTGGCGCAAAATTATGCCAATTTGACAGTATGCTTCGGGTAAATCGGGTTTGAAAGCGATCGCCCGTTGCCATGCAGCCACAGCCTCATCTAACTGCCCCTGCCGCGCTAATTTATCGCCTAAATTTATGTGAAAATCAACCTGAGCCAGATTGGGATTGAGTTCTAGGGCTTTTTGCTCATAGGCTACGGCTGCATCCGATTGCCCCTGCTGCTTCAGTGCGCTTGCCAAATTCCAGTAAGCAGCGGCCAAAGTTGGCTTGAGTTCGATCGCCTTTTGGTAATTGACAATCGCCTCCACCAAACGCCCTTGCTTGTAGAGCATACTGCCCAAATTAGCATAGGCCTCAGCAAAATCGGGATTTAGGGCGATCGCCTCCGAATAAAACCGCATCGCCTCCTCAATTTGGCCGCTGGCTTGCTGCACATTACCCATTGTCACGTAAGCCGCCGCCCAATCCGGTTGCAATTCCAGAGCTCGGCGACAAGCAGCGACGGCGGCTGCTAAATTGCCTTCAGAGTAATACATTTCTGCAACGACAGTCAGCGATGCAGCATCTTCTAATTCGGGTGTTTCGGATTGGTTGCGAAAATCGGAATTCATTTGGCGGCCTATGTGTGCTATCAAGTTAAAGGTTGAATCTATATTATTTTGCAGAGTACCAGTTTTACCGGAATTACGCGCGATCGTCACAGAGAATTTATGAGCGACAAGCAAGCGACACAGCACCAACCTAACATCAAGTGGAAGCCAAACCTCCTGCTGGGGATACTCTTGTTAGCCTTAGCAATCCCCTTGCCTTTTGCCCAAAAGACTCTGGCACAGCAGCAAACAGCGAACTTTCGGCAGCGAGTATTTCAAACTGCTCTTTATTTCACCTTATATTTTGAGGGCGGATTCAGCAATCACCCAGCCGATAAGGGCGGCAGAACCTATCGAGGCGTTCTCCAAACAGAATACAACTCGTACCGCTACAGTCGCGGGCTGCCACCCCTCGACGTGACGCAAATGTCGGAAGCAGAGCTCCTAGAAATTTATAAATATTACTGGGATTCTAGTCTTTCGGGAACTATGCAGCCTGCTTTGGCGATCGTCATGTTTGACACCGCAGTTAATTTTGGTATTAACAATTCTATTACATTTTTGCAGCAAGCTTTAGGATTGCCACAAACTGGTATTTTTGATTCACGCACCAGGGAAGCATTGAAAGTTGCTAATAACAAAAATACAGCGCTACAAATGATTAATGAACGGATTATTTACCGCTACAAACGGGTGCAAGAAGATCCGAGTCAAATGGCTTTTTTCAGGGGTTGGCTGAGCCGCGATTACAGTTTGTGGGGCTACGTGAACAAGATGAAAAATTAAGCACGGCGGTTGAAACCGCGTCTACACAAACGATGTCCGCCTCCGCGGACGAAGAAAATAAAAGGGTGGTTGAAACCGCCTATTTTTATTATATTCAACCAGTTTCGACAGGTTTTGTTAGACAAAACGCGGTTGAAACCGCCGTCCTATATTTTGCTAATACATCAACCATTGGTCAAGTCAATCGAGTTCAGAAAAGTCATAATATTGATTCATAAAAATCGAATTTATCAAGATATATTTCAATAAATTAAAAGGTCGGCCAATTTAAAATAAACCGCCTATAACAGAAATATAAAAACAAAACCTATAGCGCAAGCACGAGTAATACCATTTTTCTAAATATGTGCTATAGATGAAGTCCGAAGCCCCCCCTTAGTAAGGGGGGGTTGGGGGGGGGTAATATCTAGCGCTACTTTATGAAATTGGTATAACTTAAGCCATAAAACTATGACAGTAGAAGAAGCAATAAATTTTTTAGACAATCTGGTTTACGAACAAACCCAAAAACGCCTAACTCGGTTGCAACAGTCGATCGCGCGAGGCGTTTTAGGGGGTTTGACATACCAAGAAATTCAGCAAAACGATCCGATCGCCCGTGGCTACACAGTGGGCTACCTGGCGCGCTATGTCGGCTACAACTTGTGGAAAGACCTCACCAAGGTACTGAAGCAAGCAGGAATTATTGAACCAGAAGAAAGAGTAGTCGGAGCAAATCTTTGGGACTGCATCATCAGAGGTGTACAAAAAGACACGCAACCAGCTCAATCTCTCGATCCGATATTGGGAAAGCTACTGCGGATGCGTTACCGAATCCGAGAACATTTGGCGAGCACCGAGTACAGCGATACCTATCTCGCTGAAGATGAAAATTTGCCCGATCGACCTTTGTGTCTCGTCAAGCGCCTGAAAAGCCAGTCAGACAGAACCAGCCAGCTATTCGATCGAGAAACGCGAGTGTTATATCGCTTGGGAAAACACGATCGGATACCGGAACTGTTAGCTCGATTTGAAGAAAACGGGTATTTTTATTTAGTCTATCAATTCATCGAAGGAGAACCCCTATATCAAGAATTAATCGAAGGTCAACCCTGGGAAGAACATCGCGTTATTGCTTTGTTAAAAGATATCTTAGAAGTGATGGCCTTCGTTCACAAACAAAATGTAATTCACCGCGACGTTCACCCTCAAAACTTAATCGAGCGCGCATCAGACGGCAAGATTGTATTAATTGACTTTGGAGCAGTTAAAGAAATCAACAGCTCCCAAAACAGCACAGGCCAAACGCGATCGCGCGGCGGCACTCAACAAGACTACATTCCCCCCGAACAAGCCATCGGCTCGCCGAAATTTTGCAGCGACATCTATGCTGTCGGAATCATCGGGATTCAAGCCTTGACAGGGATGCGGCCGAAACAACTCAGAGTCGATAACTTAGGCAATCTCATCTGGCAGAAAAATGCAACTGTTACCCCGCAGTTTGCTAGCATTTTAGACCAGATGGTGCTTTACGCTTTCCCCCAGCGTTACCCATCAGCAACCGAAGCTTTGGAAGCACTTCAACAGTTGACAGTTGACAGTTGACAGTAGTCATTGGTCATTGGTCATTAGTCATTAGTCATTAGTCATTAGTCATTAGTTAAAGAACGAAACCCAAGACCATTGATGTAAGATTTGATACCAAAATCCGGTTTTAATACGGCCTCTTGAGTCCGCGAAGGCGGACTTTGTTTGTGTAGACGCGGTTTCAACCGCTGAGTCTTATTTGGACGGATGAATCGGGCGATCGCTAATTTCCCCGCAAGAAGGAACAAGGAACAAGGAATTTTTGGTTCTAACTAACAATCAAGAAAAATTATGGAATTCTGCCAAATACCTTCTACACCAGAACCTTTGATTTTCAGTTGACACTCTCTCTCAAGTTAGATAAGATAATTAATATTTTATGCTATGCAGTTTTAACAATATCTTAAGCAGCTTTGTATAAGGGGCAACAATATAACTATAGTGTTTATTGCTACCTTAGATACGTAGAAAAACAAATAATTTGAGGTATCGAGAAATTGGAACGTTTTTTACCCGCACCAGCGCAGTCACCCTCAACCACAATTGTTGCACTCCAGTCTTTTGCCAAAAAAGCTGGAATTGCAGTAATCGCGATCGGCTGTACAGTCATTTTGGGTTGGATATTCGACCTCCAACTCTTAAAAAGCATTCTGCCCGGACTCGTGACAATGAAAGCCAATACAGCCGTCTGCTTTATTTTGGGCGGGCTTTCTCTGTTCCTCCAACAGCGCAGCCACAGCGAATTAACAACAACAAAATATCAAAAAAACTATAACTTTTTAAGTTATAGCAGTTCATTTTTACTTATATTAATTAGCCTACTCACCCTCGTTCAATATAGCTTTAATTTAGACTTAGGCATTGACCAACTACTATTTAAAGAAGGTTACACCCTGACAAGCCTCTCAACACCGGGACGCATGGCGCCGAATACTGCTGGTGCTTTTTTATTGCTGGGAACAGCCCAGTTGCTGCTGTCAGAACGTCGCCCTAAATACCTGCGGGTTCAAATCTTAAGCTGTTGTGCATTTTTAATTGCATTTCTGGGTTTGATAGGCTACATCTACGGCAAAGCTTTATTTTACCGAATTGGCGATAATACAGGAATGGCTTTGCACACTTCCGTAGCATTTATGTTGCTGAGCCTCGGAATTTTATTTGCCAATCCAGAGCGAGGATTTATAGCAGTAATTGCCAGCGATCGCGCGGGCGGCGTTATGGCGAGGCGCTTGTTGCCCCAGGCGATCGTTATCCCGCCTTTAGCGGGTTTATTCATCATTTCAGGAGATCGATTTAAAGCCTACGAACCAGAGCTAGGACTATCGCTATTAAGTGTATTGAACGTAATTATTTTTACAGTTTTGATTTGGCAGAATGCGAAGACTCTTTGCACCGCAGACCGGAAGCGCCATCGAGCAGAAATGGGATTGAGAAAAGCTAAATTAGACCTAGAAACTCAAGTTGAAAAACGGACTATCCAACTGCAAATTACCAACGAACAATTGCAGCAACAAATTCTAGATTCTCAAACAACAAAGCAGGCGCTTCAAAAAAACTACAACCTGTTGCTGACAGTCATTAACAGTATGCCAACAGCCCTGTTTGTTAAAGATATTCATGGCCGTTACACGATGCTCAACGCTGCGGGAGCAAGTATAATTGGCAAGTCGGAAGATGATATAATCGGCAGAGATGATAGCGAGTTATTTCCGGCGGAAATTGCAGGCAATATTAAGAAAATAGACCGCCAGATCGTGGCAGCAGGAAAAACGCAAGTTATAGAAGAAGAACTGCCAGTTAAAGGCAATTTGCGGACATTTCTTTCTACAAAAAACGCTTACCGGGACTGGCAAGGAAATATCAGCGGTATAGTTAGCGTCGCGCGGGATATTACTGAGAGCAAAGAAGCCGAAGTCGCCAAAAACAATCTGGTAGCAATTCTGGAAGCAACGCCGGATTTTGTAGGTATCTGCGACCTCGAAGGACGCGCAGTTTACATCAACAAAGCAGGCAGAAAAATGGTGGGTATCGACGAAGACGCAGATATATCCCACCGACAAATTGCAGAATTCACAGCAGCGTCAGCCCGCAGCACCTTGAAAGAGGCGATCGCCACCGCAGTTTCCGGGGGCGTTTGGAACGGAGAAACAACCTTTGTGTCAGCATCGGGCCTGGAAATTCCCGTCAGCCAAGTCATCATCTCCCACTCCGCATCCGGCGACAAACTCGGATACATTTCCACGATCGCCCGCGACATCAGCCATCGCAAACAAGCTGAACAAGCGCTGCAACTGTCTCAAGCTCGTTTCGCCGGCATTGTAGAAATTGCCGACGACGCGATTATTTCCGTCGGTGCTGACCAAAAAATTATCCTGTTCAACCAAGGTGCAGAACGGATTTTTGGGTGGACAGCAGCGGAGGCGATCGGGCAATCCCTGAACCTGCTGTTGCCCGAAGCTTTTGTCGCGACTCACAGCCACCTCGTCAGTAATTTCGGCGTCGCTGTTAAACAAGCGCGAAAAATGGGCAGCCGCAAAGAAATTTTTGCCCGCCGCCGAGACGGTACGGAATTTCCCGCCGAAGCTTCTATTTCCAAACTCGAAGTTGCAGGCGAAATCATATTCACAGCAATTTTGCGCGACGTGACAGCCAGCCGGCAAGCCGAAGAATTTGTGCGTTTGAGCGAGGAAAGATACCGATCGCTGGCAATGGCCACCGCACAGATGGTTTGGATGACAGACGCTAGCGGAGTCTTCGACAAACCTCAGCCGGATTTGACGGCTTACACGGGCATGAGCTTGGAAGAGATGACGGACAACTGGATACAAGCAGTGCACCCAGAAGACCGCGATCGCACAATACAAGCTTGGACGCGCGCCATAGAAACAAAAAGTCTCTACGAAATCGAGCACCGCTTCCGGGCAGCAGACGGCAGCTACAGACACTTTTGGGTGCGCGCCGTCCCCGTTTTGGCAGCCGGCGGCAGCGTTCGCGAGTGGGTGGGAACTCACACCGATATTAGCGATCGAGTGCAAGTTTTGGCAGCGATGGAACAATCAGCCGCACAATATCGATCGCAAGCAGTCCAGCTCGAAAAAGCTCTCCGCGACTTGCACCAAGCTCAAACTCAACTAATCCAAACCGAAAAAATCTCTTCACTCGGCCAGCTAGTCGCCGGAGTCGCCCACGAAATTAACAACCCGATTAGCTTCATTTACGGCAACATCACCCACGCCAGCGAATACGCCAGAGACTTGCTCGGTTTGCTCCACCTTTACCAGAAAAAATACCCAAATCCCCTCCCAGAAATTGCCGAAGCAACGGAAGATATGGAAATCGACTTCTTAATGGCAGACTTTCCGAAGATTTTGGAATCAATGAAAGTAGGAGCCGATCGCATCCGCGACTTAGTTGTATCCTTGCGGAACTTTTCGCGACTCGACGAATCGCAGATGAAGCTAGTAGACATTCACGAAGGAATCGAAAGCACTTTGGTAATTTTGCAGCACAGGATAAAAGCTAATGCAGGTCGTCCGGCTATTAAAATTATCAAAGAATACGGCAACTTTCCAAAAGTCGAGTGCTATCCAAGTCAGCTCAATCAAGTATTTATGAATCTTATAGCAAATGCGATCGACGCCCTGGAAGAATACAACAGCCAGCGTTCTTCCCAAGAAATATATGCTCATCCCAACACAATTCGGATTAGCACCAGCGCGAATTCAGACACAGCAACAATTCGGATAGCCGACAGCGGAAGCGGAATCAATCAAGAAGTCATTAGCAAGTTGTTTGACCCATTTTTTACTACTAAACCAGTCGGTAAAGGCACCGGATTGGGACTGTCAATCAGCTATCAGATTATAGTTGAGAAACACCGAGGCAAATTGCAGTGTGTTTCCGCGCCCGGAGAAGGTGCAGACTTTATCCTAGAGATTCCCATTTCCCAGAAAGTATTAGCCCCGGCTGCGGAAAACGTCAAGGAAATGGTCATTAGTCATTAGTCATTAGTCATTAGTCATTAGTCATTAGTCATTAGTCATTAGTTATTAGTTATTAATTCCTCAAGGTCACGCATGGGGCGAGAAACCCGGTTTCTACGAGTTTTGGGTTGAGTGACGAGAAATATCCAAAGAAACCGGGTTTCTGATAGTCGCGCATCGGGCAAGAAACCGGGTTTCTACGAGTTTTGGGTTGAGTAACGAGAAATATCGCAAGAAACCGGGTTTCTGTCTCCCCATCTCCCCATCTCCCCATCTCCCCATCTCCCCATCTCCCCCTCTCCCCATCTCGATCGCCCAAAATCGCAATAATTCTTTACAATAAAATAGTAAATATAATTATTCACTTAAAAAAAACCCTTGAAAATGCCCGTAAACCAACTTTCTGCAACCACAGCCTCAACCCAAACACCAACACTCGACTATGATATCGCGATCGTCGGAGGCGGCATAGTCGGCGCTACCTTAGCCTGCGCCCTCAAAGATTCAGGATTAAAAATCGCCATAATTGAAACCCAACTCCCGGCCGCCGCAGCAGCCAAAAAACAAGCCTATGCAATTACCCTGCTGTCGGGAATGATTTTAGAAGGTATCGGCGTGTGGGAGCAAATATTGCCACAAATCACCACCTTCGAGCAAATTAGCCTTTGCGACGGCGACTATCCCGGTGTCGTCGAATTCCACCGCCCCGACTTGGGAAATACTGGCAAATTGCCGGTACCAAAAACAGCTTTAGGTTACGTTGGCGAGCACCGAGTCATGCTGTCAGCTTTGCAGGAATCTTTGGCAAAAAATCCGAATTTTAATTGGGTTTGTCCTGCGGAAGTGGTCGAAGTAAAATATTTAACTAATTCGGCTGAAATTCAAATCAAACAAAACGGCGCAACTCGCACAATTCGCACCAAATTATTAGTTGCCGCCGACGGTTCTAAATCGCGCATCCGCACCGAAGCCAACATCAGCACGCGCGGCTGGAAATACTGGCAATCCTGCATTGCTATCACCATTAAAGCAGAAAAACCGCACAACGATATCGCTTTTGAGCGCTTTTGGCCGAGTGGCCCGATGGGAGTTTTACCATTACCGGGGAACCGCTGTCAAGTAGTTTGGACAGCACCCCACGCGGAAGCAAAAGATTTGCAGTCAATGGACGAAACAGAGTTTTTGACTTTGTTGGAACAACGCACGGGCGGGATTTTGGGCCGTTTGGAGTTGGAGAGCGATCGCTTTTTGTTCCCGGTGCAGTTAATGCAGAGCGATCGCTACGTGTTGCCCAGATTAGCATTAATTGGCGACGCTGCCCACTGCTGCCATCCCGTCGGCGGACAGGGATTAAATATGGGGATTCGAGACGCTGGGGCCATCGCCCAAATCTTGCAGCAAGCCCACCAAAAAGGCGAAGACATCGGCGACTTGCGAGTATTGAAACGGTATCACAACTGGCGCAAAAAAGAGAATTTAATCGTGTTAGGTTTTACCGACTTTCTTGATAGATTATTTTCCAATACTTGGCTGCCAATTGTTGCATTTCGCCGCTTCGGATTGTGGTGTTTGCGAACAATTCCCCCAGTCCGATTTGTATCTTTGCGCTTGATGACCGGCTTAATGGGCCGCCCGCCAAAATTAGCGCAAAACTAGGTTCGTAGTGAGGACTTCAGTCCTCAAAATTTGTTACAGCCCGTCTATAGCGGTTCTCAAAAAAGTGAGGTCTGCCCAATGCCCAATGCCCTATGCCCAATGCCCAATGCCCAATGCCCAATGCCCAATGCCCCATGCCCCATGCCCCATGCCCCATGCCGCCCAGTCTTCTATTCAAAAAGTCTCGTTTCCAGTTGGTTCTGGGATTGGGTCGCTCAGACCTAGCTTCTGATAGCGATAGGAGGCGACAACCGGGTAAACAATGCCGCGCAGCCGATTTATTGCACCAACCGGACGATGGACTGCTAGACCGTTCCAAGGAGAAAATCGCAGGTTTTCACAGAAATCGTATTGTTTCTCAAAATTAATGATTTGATGCTTGACGGTGAGACGACCTACTGTGAAAAACGGAGATTCATTTTCCTTCCAGAGAATCGTGGTATCGTCGATCGACATCTTGGAGTTGGTTTGGAATTGAATGCCAAAGTCCCAACAATATTGAGCATCAGGTTGGAAAAGGGCTTGAATGATGTCATCCCGGTAGTAATTGTCGAGTTTATTGGGATCTAAACCTAAAGCTTTGGCGCGATCGCTAAAAGGAAGTTTAGGAATCCCAGGTCGAGACTGGGATGCAATCTTATTGTGCGGCGGTTCGCCTGAAACTGGAGTAAACGCATATTTAATCACAGCCGGATATTCGACAGGAACTAGACTCGTTTTGGAAGCATCAAAATCGGGTTTAAGACCCAAAGCAGAGGCTGAACTGCTCCAATATCGTTCTGTTAGTAAACTTTTTGGAGTCGAACTCGTACCCTTGAGGAGTGCTAAGAATTGCCTCGGATGTTGATACAACCACTTCTTTGTTGCCTCCTTCGACTCAACGACGGCAGAAAAAAAGCCGTAGTAGTCTTTGATGTTTTTAACAAAGAAAAACGCTGAATTGTGAACAATCAGATCCTGGGTTTTCGACTCATAGCTTTGCAGCAGTCGTTCCCCTTCAACTCCCATCACTTTCACTGCCATTGAGCGGGTGTCGGGTTCGCAATCATTTTTGGGTTGGAAAGCCCCGTTGGCAAATCGCAGCCAAACAGGATATTGCTTGGGCAAAGAGAGCAAGCCTTGCTTCAGGGAAATAGCATTGAGTTGCGAAGAAGTCAACGAGGCGCGTTTGTTCAACTCGCGTTTAATCGCTTCCTCATCAAAGTCAAAGATTTCGAGAGTTCCTTTAACAGCAGCGTGGCTTTTGGTGTGGGTATCTCGCAGCGCCCGTTCCTTGTCCTTATAAAGATTATCCATGCGGATATTGGTTTGCTCGACTAGGCGATCGCAATATTCGCCTTCATCTTGTTCGGGATATTCTGTAAACAATTTATTGTTCATATTTACCTTGATGCGTTTGCTGATTAAACGGGTTGCCAATTGTAGCGGTAAAACGAAATTCGATAGTTTTTACCTTGAGGAATGTTGCGGTGTACTACCTCAGAAAGCGTTTTGGTATTGTGAATAATTTCCCAGCCCACAGGCGAAAAAGTTTCTGGATTGAAGATATTTTCGGCTAATAAAGGATTGGTGAATGCTTGAGAAAACGCATCAATTCCGATTAATCGTCCCACTAAAGGAGGTAGGGCTGAGTTGGGACGCAAATCTTCGGCATAGAGTCCGACATAAAGCTCAATATTATCTACGTGTCCGTACAAACTTTTTAGTTCTCGTTGAACTCTTTTATTGCCACTAATCTGATCGAAATCGGTGACGCGGGGATACTTGCACAACTCACGATAATCGTTGTAGCTTCTCAGTTTTGATTGACGAGCCATGCGAATACTGGCTAACTCGGTTGGTAATAGAAATTCAGGCGTATTGAATAAACTCAGTTGCGCGGCGGGTTGGGAACAACTTTCTTCAAAGATGCCTCCTAACCCCTTGCTGATAATCATGTTGTTGTTCCACATTGAGGCAGGCATGGGAACTGTCTGATCGTTGTGAATGAGAGTATCAGGCAACATACTGTGCCAGCGGTATACCAAACTAAATTCTACCGACATCCAATTATGGCGATACCATTTTTCATTAGTGAATGCCTGTGGATCGGTGAAGAATTGGAAGTGATAGGGAGTAATGTGGTTGATGTAATCTTCTAACACAATCCTGAGAAATTCAACCACTACAATGTTTCTGGCAGTTTGGAACAGACGTTCATCATCCCAGGCTGGATAGTGTTCTGCTAAGATGTCGCAGACGCGATTGTGTTCTCTCAAGCAAAGAACGTTCAGCATGACATAGCCAATTTGCACGTTTGCCCGTTCTAATTCAATCCCCATCGCGAATAAACTTTGTTTTTTTTCGTGAGAGAATGTCTCGGATTTTGGGATGGAATTTTCGGTGTAAAGATGAGGTAATTCGGCGAATTCTTCTTTGGCTCGTCCATCCTCATCGTAGTAAAACGGAGGATATTCTTCGCCATTAATAAATTGGCTTTTCATCTTGCCGCCTTTGTGCGATCGCAGCATCTGTGTAATCTTGGGGTTTAACCCATAGACATTACACAGATCGATATGGTGGTTGGAAGTATTTTTACGGTGATCGTCGCGGGCTGTACGCAGAAAGCTGTCGGTGAACCACTGCACAAAATAGGGAAACATCAGTGAAGATTTGGGCGAGTATTGTGTCTCCCCGTCTTTACGATACAAAATTTCCAAATCCTTAATCGGCGGCAGATTTTTCTCAAACTCTTCGGTAGGCGCTAAATTAATGCCGACGTGATTTTCATTGGTCAAGGGTTTCCAATCTAAAGGCGGCAACTGGAGTCCAGAGTACGAGCGATCGATCAATGAATCCCAAGATGTGTAGGGAGACATAGTGCTAAACTGATAGGGACGAACCGGAATCTTATTAATGGCATTGTTAATCAGCGTTTTATTGACTTTTTTTGCAAGACCTGAATTGTTTTGAATAAAGCTCCAAATTGGCTTTAAGCCAGTTAAAGCAGCCGTCTCCAGTTTGTTTTTAAATCCGTCCCGTGAAGTATCTCTTTTGCTTGCCATGATAGTTTTTCTTTCTCGGTATTTGTCGGTTTGAGGGGGTGATGCTGCTAATTTTTCAGATTCTCGGTATTGCTCGGTTCTAGGTGGTGATGTTGCTAATTTTTCAGATTGTGATGCAGTCTTTTCAGCCTGCTGGATGGAATCAAGTTTTGGGAGATGTCGTTGTAGATTTTTGGGGCGGTAATCCTGGCGGGTTTGCAACCGCAAGATCGTGCTTTCATGGAGTTCTTCAATTGCATCGCTCACTTCACGCAACTTGATTCCTGCTAATTTGAAAACCCCTGGATCGTTCTTAAAGTCACACTCATAATTAGGATTGATACCTGTTGGAATGACACTAGGATCGAATTCTAGCCCCAGTCCAAGGTTACGGGTTGAATCCAACATCCACTGCAAGGCGGCATCTGATAACCCACTGTATTCTTTCGTTCCACCGCCTACGCAGCTATGTCCGCCGGGAAACCAAACTTGAATTACCCGCTGGTTCTCAGTATCAGGATGCTTTTTCATGGGAGTTACGTCGAAAGCTTCGCGGATTTCGTCGATCGCCACGGCGTGCAACGCATTCTGAATCCCTTTATTTAAAGTTGTGTCGTGAAATCTGTAGCGCTTGTTGAGTTGTTCGTGAACCTGCTTGAAGGCAGGTAAACCAGGAATCCCCAGGGAACCGACGGTATCGAAACAACCAATCAAGGTAATCGGGACGCGATCGCCATAGGTGTCGCGGTAATCGGCAGCCATTTTATCTCGCGGTTTAACCTCTCGATGACGGTAAAGCTCGTAAGCTTCGTGGGTTTTAGTCACATGAGGGCGCGATAGAAGACCGGCGCAATAAATCATTCCCGCTAGACTTCTGACGGTGTAAGCACCGCGACTGAACCCGAATAGATAAATTTCGTCACCATCTACATAGTTGAGACTGAGGAACCGATAGGCATCCTCAATGTTGCGATCGATTCCTAATCCGGTGGCTCCGCCTAAAATCTTTTGACTCTCGGTGCCAATGCCCTCGTCATAAAACACGACCTGTGGAACTCCATCACTTGCGATCGGTTTCACAGATTGAGCCAGCTTAACTACATTGCTTGGGTAAGGACTCGATAGCTGTTGCCAAGTTCCATCACAGCAAATAACCAGACGTTTCATGTTCCACCTCAAAAGCTTTAACTCGCCGTAGCGTGCATTGCAACGCATCTTACAAGTTGAGTAGCTGCGTAAGCCTATTTATTTTACCAAGTAATTAACTGTTTTAAGAAAAACTTTAAAACCTGAAAGATGACGGGCTGACCGCAATAGTCTAAATCCCTATTTATACCAGTTCAAAAAAACCATGCAACTGTAGGAAAGCTGCAAACCCTTATGTGATAGATCATTCCCTATCTCCCATCGAAAATCCAAAATCTAAAATGGTATTACACTGCGATCTAAAATGGTATTACACTGCGATCGTAAACGGTCAATCCTTCGATCGTCGCATTCTTTTTCCCAGGATTAACTGCAACTGAGCCTGCAATGGTAGTCCTGCATAGTAAGTATGAACCGATTCCAGGTCAACGGCTGTCCTACCCTGGGATCGCGCAAGCCGATCACACGGGAGGATTTCAAGTAAACATCAACCTCGATTAGGATTGACACCCGGTTTGGCTCCACAGAAAACACAAATTGTTTGAATACGCCTTTGTTTATTCAATGTGAGTGACGTAATGACAAACAAGCACAGAACCAGAAAATTTTCATTGGCAATTAGGGAGAATCCACGGTTTCATTGTCATCCACGTCAAGTTGCGGTCGTACAGCCTTTTGAGATTGGAAGGTCTGAAAAAGTTCGTAGAACTCTTCATAGCTAACTTGTCCATCAGCACTGGTATCAGCTCGCTTCAACATTTCCTCAACCTCGGCATTCGTGACCAATGCATCAAGGCTGCGGATGCAAATGCTCAACTCCTCCAAACTGATGTAACCAGAACTATCGAGATCGAACACTTTAAAGCGTTCTAAAAGCCGTTTATCTTGATCGTCCATCAGATCCGACTCCAGCAAGGTAGCAAACTCTTCAAAGCTGATGCTGTTGCTATTGGGGCGACCTGTGATGATCTCTATCGCTTCCTGAACTCGTTGGGGCGAATACGGGCGACCCACGGCTTTCAATACAGAGCCCAGTTCTACCGCAGACAGGGAATTGCTACCATCTTTATCAAATTTCCTGAAGGTGTCTTTGCAAAAAGCAATCTGCTCGTCGCTCATCCAGTCAATATTGATGGGTGTGTCTGCACCTTCACGGGTGAGTTGGCGCTGAGTAGCGATGGAATCCAGGCGATCGAGGACATCATAGGCATGGGCCGTCGCTTGCCAAAGTCGGTTTGAATCGGTACCAAACCGCACGCTGCCGTTTTCGGCAACGAGGGGTAAATCAAAGCGCAGCGTTGAATCTTCCATCAGCAGCCGTCCGGCTGGGGAGGTTTCTCGTCCGTAGTAGTGGTCTCGATGGGGAAAGACGCCGCAAATGTTGATGATTTTCAGATGCTCTTCAAAGATAGTGCGAAAGATGTGGAATTCTGACTGCAAATGCGGCTCTATTTTCTCGTAGTAGACTACACAATGTTTCTGAGCGTCGAGATTTTCCTGGTGAGTCAGAATTAGACAAGGCATAAACAGGCACTCCTCTGGAGTTAGTTCCGCTTGCCAGTCGTGTCCCCGCTCGACAAGCTCCATTGCTTTTTTATCCCCGTCGTACATATGGATAGTGTGGCGATAGAGATTGCGGGGAAATTGATCCAGCAGGATCATCAAGGCAAGACAACCGCGAGGGGTTTCTATCCAATCGTCTAACTGACCTGCGATCGCCTGCTTTACCAGTTCTCCATACCGATTGCGAATTTCGTTATCCGTGTCATGACTTTTGCCAAACCATAGTTGCAGACACGCCATAGGATCGAGCTTGCCTGTGGCATCCCGAAGGAACATATACTGGATGATTTGTTGCTGTATATCTTGATTCATTTTAGATTCTCCTTTTTTGCTGTAATAGCTAAGAAAGCATTGATTTGATTTAGTGATTCAGGGTGCCGATAGTCCTGCAAAAGCAATGATAAAATTTGATATAACCCTTGCTGTATAAAGATCGAGAATGCAACAATCCTTACTTGTGCACCACGACCCTTTTCGCAGGATTAATTGGGCATTACTGAATGCAAGTTTAACATAATCCGCTCAAAGGTTGAAGTCTCGCTCTAAATTTTGAGAAATCATACCCGTATTCCGCAACGCCGCAACTGAGCGCAATCATCCATCTCAACCAGGATTAGTTGCAAATAAGCTGAAAGCACTGATGGGAAAAGGAAACAAGGTAAGAGTTCCTGTCACAGGTCAAGAAACTCGTGGTGATGCAAGGCGAGGTTGCATTTAAAATTTTGACGACTTTCTTGACACGAAAATAGAAGATTCTGAATCGCTTACAGAGGTTTTCGGAAAAGTCAAGAAAGCATTCGTTTACTTGACTCTTCTAGTTGCAAATAATCCGGGTCAAAAGGGATGAATGCAAGTTGGTTGCATTTAATCCAGGATTATTTGCAATAAATCTTGGCTGAAGCACAATTAGAGTTGCAAATAATCCAGGTTATACAATGTCTCGATTGCAGACGATCGCGATTAGTATGGCAGTTCGCTACAGTTATGCGACTTCTACGAACACACCGCTGCGGGCAAACTCTTCCTCTTCCGGCGTGAAGTGGGGCACTTTATCTACAATCTCAGGGTCAAAACGGTATGTCTCCTGAAGGAATTGTCCGGCGATCGCAGCTTCCTCCAAATCCTTGATGTAATCTTGGGCTAGGGTGCAAGCTTCTCTCATACCTGCCTCGTCGCCCTTCTCCAACAGCTTTTGCAGCGTTGCTCTGACACCTGCTAAACGCGATGCTGGCTTGAGCAGCCCGTAGAGGCGGTATAAGCGATCGACCGAGATGCTGAGGTGTTTAAGCGCTTTGCTACGCGCTAGTTCGGAGTCCAGACTAGGCCAGTAGCGGGTCGTGTAGAACGCTTTCTCATCCTTGTGATACCATTCTTCCGATCGAGCGATCGATGACGAGACAGTGTTGTGTAGTTTCCAGAAGAATAAACGCAGGGCAGAACCATCGACAACTGTAGACAGCTTTGCATCCATCGATACCTCAAAGTTATTAAGCTGGCGATCGCGCCCCAGCAAAAGATACTCCACCGGGTACATATCAACCTCTTTGTTCTGCACAACGTACATATTGAGGTGGTGGCGGCAGTAAGGGCAGGGATACATGGTGGCAAACAGCTTAAAGAAGTCCTTGAAGACTGCTACTAAGGCTTTTTGGTTCTTTAGGGGCTTAGTACAGACAATTTCCGCCGTAGTGTGGAAAAAGCGCCATACTCCAGGGCCGATATAGTAGGGGAAACTGACGCGCATCTGGGCATCTTTCACGTCACTTCGCCCCAAATACACATCAATGAATGACACATACTGGGAAAGCGCCCCAGACTCGCGCCCAAACTCTTGGCGTTCGCGCCGTTTCTGCACCCCATTCAGATAGTGGTGGGTTAAACGCCATGCCTGCATGATAGCCAGCTTTTGTTTTGGGCTGCATTTAGGAAAGTTTTCTGCCACATCCGCCCCATAGTGGCCAAATCCTCCAACGGATTTGGTGTTTTCGTACCATTGAGCTAATGCCGCTTCGTCAGGTACGGTGTTGCTTGGGATGTCAGCCGCCGTACTGACGCTGAAGGCCGCTAGCAGCTTAGGCATAAAATCCTCATACCAATATGCGACTGGCATCATCGCACCTTTGATTGCTTCTGAGGCATCGGAAATGATCACGCGGTTCCACTGCTTCAAATAATCTTTGGGATCGCCTTCAGATTTGGGGGGAGGTGGGGCAAGCTCTGCATTCAGTTCCATCTGCCTCAAGCGGTTGAGTTCGTTGATTGCCAGCACGCCTTCGGCGATATCACGAAAGCTGAACTGCTTTTTCTTCATGGTGATGGCGAACTCGACACCTGCGGCAAACTTCTCTTTGACTGAGATTGAATTGCGACTGGCTTCCAGCATCGCTTTATCTTCAGCCCGCATCTCTGGTGTTTTTTCGATGGTGTTCCAGTTTTTGATGCGGTTTTGCAGTCGATCGTACTCAGAATCGATCGATTCAACGACTGCATTTAGCAGGGGATGGCAAGCTTTTTCTACGATATCTAAGCCTTTGTAAAGCGCGATCGCTTGCTTCACAAACTGCACAAAGTCGGTGATTCTATAGGGTAGGTTTCTCACGCGCAGGTGAGTTTCGTGGTTGGCGGAGAAACTCTCGCGGAAGCAGCGGTAGGCAGATCCTTGAATCAGGCGGAACATACCGATTTGCATTTGCAGGCGCGAGGTAACGCGCTCTTTTTCCTCCTGTGGATGTTGCGCGAGCAGTTCTTTGAGTCGCGCTACCTCCGGATCGTCGCTTAGTGCTTCCTGTACTGGAGATTCGGCGGTTGTTAAAGTGGTTGTGTTAGTGGCAGCCAGTATTTCTTCTTCGGTGAGGGTGGCTGCATCGCTTGAAGTAGGATTCGTTAGGGTAATTGGCGAATCTTGAGAACTACTTATTTCTGATTCATGGGGGACGAGTTTCATGAACTCTTCAAAGTCAATTGAGGCATCGCCATCACCATCGACTTCTTCGATCATTTTTTTCAGTTCCTCATTAGTCAGCCCAAACTGACTCATGACGCTGTGCAGCTCGTTTGCAGTAATTTGACCGGTGCCGTCTTCATCAAACACGCTGAATGCCAGCTTGAGACGGCTTTTGCGATCGCCCTGCTGCGACAAAATTAGGGTTTGGAATTCCTCAAAATCTATACTACCCGACAAGTCAACATCTACCTCCTTGACCATATCGCGCAGTTCGATGTCGCTAGGACTCTGCCCGAGCGATCGCATCACTTGCCCCAGTTCCTCTGTTGAAATCGCACCGCTGCCATCTTCATCAAATACTTTGAAAGCTTCCCAGAGCTTCGCCACCTCTTCTTCAGTCACAACTTTGTTTTCAAGGGCCACAGGTACCATGAATCAATCCTCCCTAATGTTTTAATTGGGTCACTATTGGATCGAGGCGGTTCTCCTAAACCAGAGAGTGCCGTATTCATTGCCGGAAATGCCGATCGTCAACATCGATCGGTAGAACATAACTGACCAAATCAGTGTATCCCGACAGGAGGCCACAATGAAGCATTAATTCGCCAAATTCTGCAAAATCGATCGTTCCACTTCGATCGCGAGCCATAGATTTCTATAAAGCGGGTTCTGAAACCTCTAGATAAGTCGTAATTTTATCCACATCATGCGTCATGGCGATAATTTCTGCATATTGACGGATTGCTTTCTGATTAGTCGCCTCAAAATACTGCGGCACTATCAAACACCAAATTACTCTTTAACAACATCCATTAACTCTTCAATCAAAATATCGAGGGTGCGAGCTATTTTTTGAATCGAGGTGATGTCAACCGTGGCCAGTCCTTCAGAACGAGCATAGTGCCTGACTCTGCTGTACGGAACGTCCGAGCGATCGCATCCTTGAGCGTCCAACCTTTTTGATCAGCCAACTCTCAAATTCGGAACCTAACTAATCCCATTCTGCCTATTGACAAACGATAAGTATCTATCGTTTAATATTTTTAGTAACAAAGACGATCGCCCTGAGATTTGATAAAAGGGCGATCGCCCAAATTTTGCAGCAAGCCCACCAAAAAGGCGAAGACATCGGCGATTTGAGAGTTTTAACACGGTAGCACAATTGGCGCAAAAAAGAGAATTTAATCGTGTTAGGATTTACCGATTTCCTAGACAGATTATTTTCTAATACTTTGCTACCAATTGTTGCATTTCGCCGCTTAGGATTGTGGTGTTTGCGGAAAATTTCCCCAGTTAGGTTTTTAGCCTTGCGCTTGATGACAGGCTTGATGGGGCGGCCGCCGGAATTAGCGCAAAATTAGAAGAAACCCGGTTTTTTCCTATGTTGCTTGTCTTCTAGTGGTGTTGCCACAACCGCCAGGGGTTTCAACCCCTGGCTAATAGCGAAAGTCGGTTGAAACCGACTGAAAATCCGAGATAAAAATGAAAAACTCTTTAGTCCTCTTTAAGAGGACTTTTGCTATGAGACAGGGGTTGAAACCCCTGGCGGACTATCGTGCTAACCGAGGTTTCTCGCCACTCGCACCATCAAATAAACCGGGTTTTTTCCTCAATCTTTGCAATGTTGCGAAGTAAGGATTCAGGGTATCCGCTCAATAAGTTGCGGTAAATCTTAATTTTTCGACAGTGTATAACTTATTTGATTCTACAAATATCTTAAT
>NZ_JAUBVR010000195.1:0-1035 GCF_036705955.1 Microcoleus sp. A6-C6
AGGTTTTCAGGATTGCGGTGGAGCGTAGACACAAGCCCTCATCATATCGGTACTCCGATTGATGATGGGTAATTGACTAGGTGGCTTTGTACTTTCCCCCAGCCTCTTGCTTATGAGGATTCTCTTGGTTGAAGACGATCTGCGCCTTGCAGAAACCTTGGCAGAAGCCCTGACAGACCAGCGCTATGTTGTTGATATAGTTACCGATGGGGAATCTGGATGGCATCAAGCAAAGATGCTCAACTATGATTTGCTGTTGCTAGATTTGATGTTACCAGAACTTGATGGAATTAGCCTTTGCCATCGATTGCGATCGCACGGCTATACTATGCCTGTCCTGATGATCACAGCCCGTGACACTCTCAGTGATGAAATTAATGGGCTTGATGCTGGGGCTGATGATTATGTGGTCAAGCCCGTGGACTTGCAAAAACTATTTGCTCGGATTCGAGCCTTATTGCGTCGAGGTAATAGCAATTCTGGGCCGATTTTAGAATGGGAAGAAATTCGGCTCAACCCCAGCACCTATGAAGTCACCTACGGGAACACTCCACTCCATCTCACGCCAAAAGAATACGCACTTCTGGAACTTTTGTTGCGAAATGGTCGCCGTGTTCTCAGTCGAAGTGTCATGATCGAACACGTCTGGTCGTTGGAATCTCCACCAGAAGAAAATACGGTCAAGGTTCACATTAGAGGTTTGCGTCAAAAACTCAAAGCTGCGGGAGCCGCTGAAGATTTAATTGAGACTGTACACAGTATGGGCTATCGTCTCAAGCAATCAGATTCCGTTGTAATACCAATTTAAAAAATTCTTGCTACAACACTTTTAGTTTAATTTGTTTATTCAAATATTCTCGCGCTTTGCGTCGCTCCCTCGATTTTAGGTCTTTTTTGGGAGAACTATTTATGGCGACACACCTACTAATATTGTTGGATTGATTTTCCAAATTGGTTTAATGTAAGGATTCAGGTCTAAGATTGGGGAATTAAAGAAGGCATAAATAAGTCACAAAAATGGGCAGATATAGCATC
>NZ_JAUBVR010000196.1:0-1028 GCF_036705955.1 Microcoleus sp. A6-C6
GATTCACTAGCATTATGTAATTCATCCGAAAAGCTACCAAGTAACGGAGATCTGCAAAAGACTTTTATTACTCAAGCCAAGAAGTCGGAAGAACGAGAATGGCTGGCAGAAGTTTCAAATATTCCTCTTCAGCAATCAATTGCCGATTTAGGGGTGGCTTGGAAAAATTACTTTGATTCATTCAAAGGTAAGCGAAAAGGTCGGAGAGTTAGGCGTCCCAAATTTAAAAAGCGTAACAGCAGGCAGTCGGCACGATTTAGGATCGGAGGCTTTTCCATCAAACAGGGAAAAGTTTATCTTACCAAAATCGGAAAGCTCAAGGTTGTCTGGTCAAGAGAATTGCCATCTTCACCAAGCTCGGTCACGGTAATTAAGGATGCTGCGAACCGATATTTTGTCAGCTTTGTCGTTGAAGTCGTTCCAACAGTATTACCCGACAACGGGCAATCGGTCGGTATCGACCTTGGTATCACAGACTTCGCTACCCTGAGTACAGGCGAGAAAATAAAAGCTCCCAAGCCTCTTAAAAAGCATCTAAGAAAGCTGCACAAGGCACAGCGCAAGTTAGCCAGAAAAAAGAAAGGTAGCAAGCGAAGGGAATTAGCGCGTCGCAGAGTTGCAAAGATTCACGCCAGAATTTCTGATATTCGCAACGATTTCCTACACAAATTGAGCAATAGAATTATTCGCGAAAACCAAGCAATAGTTCTAGAAGACCTCAACGTTGCTGGCATGATGAAAAACCGTAAATTATCCCGTGCTATTTCCGATTTAGGCTGGCGAATTTTTCGGACAATGCTGGAAGCTAAATCAGAAATGTACGGCAGAGATTTCAGGGTTATTAGTCGCTGGGAACCAACCAGTCAACGCTGCTCTTGCTGCAAACAGATTGGTGGAAAGAAAGAACTTTCAGTCCGTGAATGGACTTGCTTATTTTGTGGAGCAGTTCACGACCGAGACGAAAATGCAGCAATTAATATAAAAGTCGCGGGCGGATTGCCTGAGACTATAAACGGACGTGGAGGACG
>NZ_JAUBVR010000149.1:0-5100 GCF_036705955.1 Microcoleus sp. A6-C6
GCTTCTAACAATGGTAAATTTATCTTAAAATATACTCATCACTGATGAACAGTGTTCAATAAGATGCGTTCCCCCTGTGTCCGCCTCCGCGGACTGAAGAAAACAATCTCATTTTAACCCCTCATTTTTCAACCCGCGCACCATCCGGGTTTTGTTTTTATAGACGCGGTTTCAACCGCCCGGTCTTTTAGAATTTTATCGTGTCCAAGCCAGCCATTTATTGAACAGATTTTTCACAAACGGAGTCAAACGAGTGCGATTGTAAGCATCTCCCGCTTTCCGAATTGCTTCGGCTTGCGTTGGATAGGGGTGAATTGTGCTAGCAATCTTTCCTAAACCAATATTGTTAACCATTGCCAAAGTAATCTCGCTGATCATCTCCCCGGCGTGTTGTGCGACAATAGTTGCACCTAATATTTTGTCGCTGCCTTTCTTGACGTGAATTTTCACAAAACCCTCGTCTTCACCGTCAAGAATTGCCCGATCGACTTGACTGAAAGGAATTAAAAATGTATCGATACTAATGTCTTTAGCTTTGGCTTCAGCTTCGCCAATTCCGACGTGGGCAATTTCCGGGCTAGTATATGTACACCAAGGTATCGTCAAATCGCTGAGCTTTTTGCGCCCAAAAAACAGAGTGTTTTGAATCACCATTCTCGCTGCAAAATCAGCAGCGTGGGTAAATTTATATTTCATGCAAATGTCGCCGGCGGCATAAATGCGGGGATTAGTAGTTTGTAAGTTGTCGTTGACAAATACGCCTTTTTGTGTGTCGTATTCAACGCCTACAGTTTCTAGGTTCAATCCTTCCACGTTGGGCGATCGCCCCACACTCACAATAATCTCATCTACGGTGACAGATGCTTCTTTACCTTGAGATTGATAATAAATGACTTTGCCTGCATTTGTTTGCTCAACGCGCTCTATTTTGGATTCCAGAACTAGCTGAATGCCTTCTCTGACAAAAGTCTGCTGCACAATTTCGGCTGCATCCGCATCTTCCTTGTCCAAAATGTGAGCATTTTTGTGTAACAACACGACTTCTGAACCCAAGCGCCGAAAGACTTGAGCTAATTCGCAGCCGATCGCACCAGCGCCAATTACGGCCAAACGCTGAGGCTTTTCTGTTAGGTTAAATACAGTTTCATTTGTTAGATATCCAGCTTCCTGTAAGCCGGGAATTTGTGGTTGTCGCGCCCTTGCACCTGTGGCAATTACTGCTTTTTTAAAGCGCAGAGTTTGACCTGCCACTTCTATGGTAGAATTGCTAGTAAAACTACCGGAACCTAAGAAAACATCGACTCCTAATTTGTGCTGGTAGCGATCTACCGAATCAACATCGCTGATTCCGGATCTAATGCGGCGCATCCGTTCCATGACTGCGGGAAAATCCACTTCTGGAGTGTTAGAAACATTAACCCCAAATTTACTCGCATTCCAGATATCGCCGACAGTGCGCGAGGATCGAATTAAAGCTTTTGAAGGTACGCAACCGACATTCAAACAATCGCCGCCCATCAAATGTTTTTCAATTAAAGCAACTTTTGCACCCAAACCAGCCGCCCCCGCCGCCACAATTAATCCGGCGGGCCCCGCGCCAATTACTACTAAGTTGTAACGGCTAGCTGGCTGGGGATTTACCCAATCGGAGGGATGCAAATAAGAGACTAATTTTTGGTTGTATTCGTCCATCGGGGGGACTGTTACGCGATCGACTTTTGACTGCGACACGAGCAAATTCTCCTAATTAAATAGTTTCATCCAAAGCTTGGCGAGCAATCTTAGTTATATATAAAGTTACTGCGACAGCAGCAGTAAAACCAATTAGATTTATCGACCATTTTACAGCTTCTGCTTGGGGATTTGTCGGTACAGTTACCGTACCAATTGCAGCAATATCTCCTATCAATGAACCAGAATAAACGTACATCAAAGTTCCCGGAATCATCCCGAAGGAACCTAACACGTAATCTTTTAAAGAAACCTGGGTAATTCCCAAGGCGTAATTCAATAAATTGAACGGAAATAAAGGGCAGAGACGGGTTAAAAAGACTATTTTTAATCCTGATTTAGCAACGGCGCGATCGAGGGCTTTGAACTTTGGGTGAGCTTCCATGTATTTTACCACGCGATCGCGCGACAAATATCGCCCGATCGCAAAAGCAAAGGTAGCCCCTAAAGTTGCTGCGACAAACACGTAGATGGAGCCCCACCACAGGCCAAACAGCACCCCGCCTCCGAGGGTGAGCGCGGAACCAGGTACAAACAGTATAGTAGCTAAGTTGTAGGTAGCGATGAAAGCGACTGGGCCCCAAATGCCTAAATGCTGGATTTGGCTTAAAACAGTTCTTAAAAGTTGTTGAACGTAGGGAGATTTAGTTGCTACAATTAAGATGGGGATGCAAAGGGCGATCGACAAAAACAACAATTTGCGCTTAAAAGTTTCATTAATATAATTTTGATTTGGTTCTTGTGGCATAATTCACCCTTAAATAGATACCATAGGACTAAGGCAAACAATGTTGAAACGCGATCGTTTTACCCGTAAGGTGCGCGGCCCATTCATAATATCGCGTCCGCTAGATTATCATAGCACAAACAGTTCGTAGCGCGGACTTTAGTCCGTTCTTAGGCAGTTGGTAGCACGGACTTTAGTCCGTTTTTAGGCAGTTCGTAGCGCGGACTTTAGTCCGTTCTTAGGCTGCGGACTGAAGTCCGCACTACGAACCTTGTTTATTTATGTTAATCTACCGGACAGGATATAAGTCATATTATTTTTTGACTTTAATACAAAATAAATTAGCCATGACAGCAAAAACCGAACTTCCAATACCTGAATATTTTGATACCAAAAAAATTAGCGAAGTCTGGCGCGTTCCCTATCAAGAACGCGCGCGTGAAGCTAAAGCATGGGCTGATAAATACAGCATTCAGCCCGCTGTTACAGACAAAAAACAAATTTGTTTGCTGATAATTGACGCTCAAAATACCTTTTGTTTGCCAGAATTTGAACTATTTGTAGGCGGGCGTTCTGGTAGCGGCGCTGTTGATGATAACCTGCGGCTGTGCAAATTTATTTATCGCAATTTAAACTCAATTACCACCATTGCACCGACAATGGACACCCACACCGCTATGCAAATTTTTCATCCAATTTTTTGGATAAATGATGCAGGCGAACATCCCCTCCCAGCCGCCACATTAATTACGCTGGAAGATGTGCAGCAAGGCATCTGGAAAGTCAACCCAGCAGTCGCTGACAGCATTGCGGGAGGGAATTATTCGGCACTGCAAAAACACGCTCTTCACTACGTGCAGAAACTCAGCAATGATGGCAAATATCCCTTGACAATTTGGCCTTATCATTCAATGTTGGGCGGCATCGGACACGCCCTGGTTTCCGCTGTGGAAGAAGCGATATTTTTTCATAGTATGGCGCGCAATAGTCAAGCACTTTTTGAGATTAAAGGCGGCAATCCCTTAACTGAAAACTATTCGGTTTTGCGGCCGGAAGTCTTGGATGGGCCCGATGGGGTTTCTATTGCTGAAAAAAATGCTAAGTTTATTGATAAGTTGCTCGGTTTTGATGCGGTAATTATTGCGGGACAAGCGAAGAGTCATTGCGTTGCTTGGACGATTGATGATTTGTTGACGGAAATTTTGGCGCGAGATGTGCAGTTAGCTAAGAAAGTTTATTTGTTGGAAGATTGCACTTCGCCGGTGGTTGTTCCGGGTGTTGTTGATTTTACGGAAGCAGCAGATGCGGCTTTTTTAAGATTCGCAGGGGCGGGGATGAATGTGGTTCAATCTACTCAGTCAATTGATACTTGGCTAGATATTTCTAATTCCTAGGGTGCGCCGAAGAATACCTCACACAAAATCCCTTGGGTGCGGAATGGACACCTTACACCAAATGCGTTGTTAGCTTCTTTGTGAGGTACAATAAAGATAAGTTAACAAGAAGCTTTAACTATGACTTCAGTATCCAATGAGCCATCGGCTATTATCCGTACAGAGCGTGGATTGACGATCGCAGGTACGCGCATCACTCTTTACGATGTGATGGATTATGTAACCGCGCAATATCCGCCTCAATTTATTCGTTCCTTGTTTGATTTAACAGAGGAGCAAATTAATGCAGCCCTCTTCTACATAGATACACATTGGGCCGAAGTTGACGCATAATAGCAAGTTGTCCTCAAGGAAAGTGAGGAACTTCGACAATATTACCAAGAGGAAAATCGCGAGTTCTTTGCCCGCATTGCCACTCTGCCACGACCAGGGTTGGAAGCCGCCTGGGAAAAACTTCCAGCATCGAAGGCACGTCACCAAATCCACTCATGATTTTTTGGTTAAATGTAGTTAAATCAATAATTTCTAGTCAGCCTTAAGTTTGTTCTCCAAATCCTCAATCTCCCGATCGAGTTGCGTTCTTTCTAATTCGGCTTTCTCAATTTGCTTTTTTAACTCAAACTTTTGAGCAGTTTCGGATGCGATCGCTGAATTTTCTCGTAAAACAGCTATCTTTTCACTTAACACATCATACTGCTTCTGGAGGCTATCGAGTTGTTGTTGGATACGCTGATGTTTTCTTGCTGTGACAGTTTCTTTACTTACTCGCTCAGGATTTGTCTTCTGTTTAGTCTCGATGCCTAAGATGTCTAACCATTCTTCGGTAGTTATAGGATTTTCAACTGCTTCAACAGCAAGAGGATTGATCACATTTTCGACAAGCAGGTGCTTCTCGGCTAACTTCTTCTTAATACGTTTCTCAATGGTATCTTTCATCCAAAAACTGTACACTGTCAGATGCTTTGTTTGTCCAATTCGGTGTGCACGATCTTCCGCATTCTGCATTTGTGCAGGATTCCAGGGATGATCGAAATGAATTACATAGGAAGCTTCTGTCAAAGTCACGCCGAAACCCACCGACTTAATTGTAGCGAGGAAAACATTGACATCTGGCTTATTGCGAAAATCACTTATCACTTGATTGCGTTCCCGATCAGACATTCCACCTTTAGGCGTTGCTGAGTTAGAGTATGAATAGGAGGAATAATTTATGCAATGCCCAGAATGTAAATCAACCCATATCCGTAA
>NZ_JAUBVR010000150.1:0-4979 GCF_036705955.1 Microcoleus sp. A6-C6
ATTTTCACCTGCCTATTACCATGACTGAAGTAATTTTTCAAGTACATTTTATACCAAATTAGATGCTCTTACCCTGTGTGTAGGGTGCGTCGCTGTCAACCTTACTACTAACGATCGCAGCCGATCGCTATCCGACTATTGTCTAGTTAAAACTCCTGATATCACAGCCTTGCATCAGTTACCGAACTCCTGCGCGAAGAAATTTCCGACGCACCCATCGGAAAGCAACCGATCCGATTGTTGATTTGCGGGATTCCCAAAGCAGTAGAAAGCATCATCAGCCTGCTGCACGTTTTAGGTTTTGCAGAAGTTGGGGAATGGAGTCCGCCTTTACCGTCCCCTCTAGCAGGCGAAATAATGCGGATTTTAACCCGTTACTGGAAATAATAATTTTTCAGGGCGATCGTCCTTGATTGAGCAAAGTGCGATCGTCCTGAAATTATCAAAAACATCAGGCTTAATTCTCCACCCAATTACTTAAAAACTCCAGATTAAGGATGCTAAATATCGAATCGAATTAACGCGGCGGTGTTTGCGAGACTTGGGGGTATTATAGAGATCATTTTAACCGTCTGTACTTACTGACTCAAGAATTGACATAATTGGTGGTATAATTCGCTATCGCGGGCTTCTCTAACCTTAGAGAGAAGCAATACCGATGCAGAAATACGTCCTAAGAGTTTTGCGATCGCCCCTAGCGTCTGGTAGCATTCTTATTAATTATTGCGCTCCGCTCAGGAGAAAAAATTTATGGCAGATATGTCCGGTCAAGACCCCTCGGAAATTAAAATGGCGACGGTTGATGAAGAACAAAAAGGCGCAACGTTTAGCGGTACGGTCATCCTTGCTATCGATGCCGAGCGTGGGGAAGTCGTTTTCTTCAGAGACTTTTTGATTGAAGATTATAAAGGCGAACTTACCGCTTATCTGGCAACAGATGGCAATATAACGAAAAGCCTTGATTTAGGCGAACTTAAGCATAAGAGCGGCAGCTTTAAGCTGCCAATTCCGCTGGGGACGGATACATCACCCTACAATACAGTCGTGCTGCGCGACGAAAAAAGCAAGAAAAAAATTGTGACGATCGAGCTGTAAAATTTGCAATTTAGCTCGGAGTTCAGCCAAATTCGTTAGCGTAGCCCTCGAAGAGGATCACCCTTTTTTTCCTGAAGTGCGATCGCCCTTAACAGTTGACAGTTGACAGTTGACAGTTGACAGTTGACAGTTGACAGCGAAGTTTTTAGGCTGGGGCTTAAATCCCCAGCCTAAAAACAATCCACCTAAAGGTGGGGGCTTAAATCCCCTGTGATGCAGGTCACTTTCGATCGAACGGCAAAGTTTGGCGATCGCTCGTAAAGTGACGCACTCTACTTTTTAAAACGGAATCGGATCGTAATCGGGATTTTCCGGCTCGTTAGGCGAACTCGAATGGCGATCGGACTCAGAATTTGAAGACTGATGCGAGTTCCAATCAGAACTAGATGGGCGGTTAGCAGGGGCTGGAGCGCCGTTAGAACCGCGGCCTCGCGAACTCATGGGAACCACATTGCTCGGCACATTAGCGGGCGCGCTGTCGCGAATTTGAGCCGGTTCGGGGGCGGTTCTAGCTGCTGGTGCAGCGCTCATCGCATCTGCGCCAACACTGTAAATCCTTTGGGCTGTGAGTTCAGCGCGCTTTTCTTTGATACCATCTCTGTCGATCGTATTCATACTCAGCCGCCCCTCAATAATCACGCGATCGCCCTCGTGATATTTATCGTGAATTTCTTGAGCTAAATTGCCCCATCCTATCACCTTTAAATGTTCCGGCGGATCTTCAGGTTTTGGGCCTGGAAACTGCACCAACATCTCAGCGATTTGAAGTTGATTATCGGGAGTATAACGGAGTTGCGGCTGTTGAATTATTTCCGCCATTAAAATGCAGCTATTCATCTTTTTTCTGTGCGTAATTGGTCATTGGTCATTGGTCATTGGTCATTAGTTATTGGTCATTGGTCATTGGTCATTGGTTATTGGTCATTGGTCATTGGTCATTAGTTATTGGTCATTGGGAGTGCAGCATTGTTGATTTTTCTCTACTAAGTAACCAGACAAAAATAATTACATAAAGACTCTTGACGCTGACAAGGCTTTCAGGCGAGATGAGTGTGTAATTAATTATGCACAACTACTTATTCGCTGTTAGTTGTCACCGATTACCCAATTACCAATTACCAATTACCAATTACCGATTACCGATTCCCAATTACCAATTACCCATTAGCGTTACCAAATTTATCTTGACGAACCGCCGCCTCGGCTTGGATGACAAAATCGTGAACCAGGGCGCGGTACTCCTTCAAAGTTTCCGATACCCAATCTCGATCCTCGCTGTTGGCGAAGATATGAACGGTCGGTTCGCTAGCATCGGGCAAAACTAATACCCAATTGTCATCGCTGTAGTTAAAAATCTTCACTCCATCTATTAATTCTAAACGATCGGGCGAATGACTTTCTACCAAATGCCGCATCAGCGAACCCTTGACCGTCCAAGGACAGCGGACACTGTAACTGCGGTGGGTGACGCGGGGAAGTTCAGCCTTAATTTGTCCGAGCGATCGCTCCTGAATCGTCATCATTTCTATCACTTTAGCAATGCAGAACATTCCGTCAAAGCCCGGATGCAACTGCGGGAAAATAAAACCCATATTGCCGCTACCGCCCAAAACCACATTGGGGTTTGCGTGAGCGGCTTCCATCAAAGCAGTTGGGTTTGCCTTAGTGCGGATTACCTTGCTTTGATAGCGGCGGGCGATCGCCTCCACCGCAGAAGACGCATTCACCGGCACTACTACTGTACCTTTGGGATGAGAAGTCAGCATCAAATTTACCATCAGCGCCGTCAGCATTTCCCCACGAATCGCGATTCCCGACTCATCTACCAAAATGAGCTGTTCGCCGTTCGCCGACACCTGCACTCCAAAATTAGCGCTGAGTGCTTTCACAACTCGGCCGAGTTGATCGAGCAAATATTCCCGTTCTCCGTTGCTCAGAGAAGTCTGCTTGAGACTGGCATTGAGCACCACCGCATCGCAGCCGAACTTGGCAAGCACTTGCGGCAGAATTGCCCCAGAAACTGCGTAAACGTAATCGATTACCACCTTAGAATTGCTGTAGCGTATTGCATCAACATTCATCTGCCGCTCAAACATCCGGTTGTAAATGTCGAGAGCTTGGTTAAAGTACGACATTTCTCCAATTTCGGGAATTAGAGCTCGCCGCAAATCTTCCTTAAAATAAGCCCCCTCAATTTTTTTCTCAGCACCTTTAGTAATATTGATGCCTTTGGTATCGAAGAATTCAATTAAAATGTAGTCGGAGCGATCGGGCGAAATCCGAACGTGAATACCACCAGCAATTGAGATCGTAGACGAAACCGTGCGTGCGATCGGAATAGCCGTCGATTCCAAATTCACCACATTAATTCCCACCGACATCAAACCCGCAATCAAAGACCTCGAAACCATCCGCGAAATGCTCCGCTGATCGCGAGAAACCGATACCGAAGTCCCAGATTTCAAAGTCGATCCATAAGCTGCGCCCAATTTTACTGCAAATTCCGGGGTAATATCGACATTTGCCAGTCCTTCAACGCCACGCTGACCGAATAAATTACGCTTAGCTTGTTCTCCCCAAATTAAATTTTGATTTAACAGAGCGCCGGATTCAATGTTTTTGCTCGGCCAGATACGCACGGAAGGGCCGACTTGCGCTTCTTCTCCCACGATCGACATCGAACCGACAACAGCACCTTCGAGGATGTGAGCGCGCCTGTCTACGCGGGTGCTCCGGCAAATCACGCAGGCCCTGATGTGAGCATCTTCGCCGATAATTGCTCCGTTCCAGACAATGGGACGTTTGAGGTTAGCATCAGCCCCGACTGTCACGTTATCTCCGATTACTGAACCCGCGTCAATTTTAACTCTGGCTCCAATCCGGCAATTGCTGCCGATCATCGTCGGTACTTCGACGATCGCGCTATCGTCAATAAAAGTATTCTGACCTATCCAAAGTCCCGATCGAACTTGATTATAGTAGGTCAAATCCAGTTTAACCTTTCCGTGCAGTGCATCATACTGAGCTTCCCGGTAAATATCAAGCTGTCCGACATCGCACCAGTAACCCTCGGCGATGTAACCGTACATCGGCTCGTTTTTTTCCAGCAACAGGGGAAACAAGTCTTTCGAGAAGTCGCACTCTTGATTGACCGGCAGGTAGTCCAAGACTTCCGGTTCTAAAATGTAGATACCCGTATTGACGGTATCGGAGAAAATTTCGCTGCTAGAGGGCTTTTCCAGAAAGCGGCTGATGCGGTAATTTTCCTCGGTAATCACCACCCCGAATTCCATCGGGTTGGGAACGCGAGTTAAAATTAACGTGGCTTTGGATTGCTTGCGACGGTGAAATTCGATCGCTTCTGTCAAGTCGAAGTCTGTGATGCTGTCGCCGCTGATGACTAAAAAAGTTCGATCGAGCAATTCCGCAATATTTTTGACACAACCAGCCGTACCCAGCGGTTGGTCTTCCTCCACAGCGTAAGTCATTTGAACGCCAAACTCTGCCCCATCAGTAAAATATTCGCGCATGACATCAGGAAGGTAATGCAGCGTCGCAATAATTTCCGTAATCTTATGCCTTTTTAGCAAATTGATAATGTGTTCTGCGATCGGGCGATTCAGAATCGGCACCATCGGTTTGGGCAAATCGCACGTCAGGGGTCTGAGCCTAGTTCCCGACCCCCCAGCCATCAGCACTGCACGCATAAAATCCTCCTTGCTTAGAAACCTATCTACCGTCATTGTCCGCTAGAAAAAGTTTGCCTGCTGTAATCTGTGGGGCACTAACTATCAGTGTTAATTATCTGTCAATTACCCATCATCAATCGGAGTACCGATATGATGAGGGCTTGTGTCTACGCTCCACCGCAATCCTGAAAACCT
>NZ_JAUBVR010000016.1:0-58413 GCF_036705955.1 Microcoleus sp. A6-C6
AATTGAAGGCGGTTGAAACCGCTACCGAGTTCCTCCTCATGTCTAAAGCCAGGGGCTTCCCTCTCGTTTTTTGGTGATATAATGTTTTTTGGTGCTGTAGAGAGTTGTGGCACTTATTTTGCTTGTTATTGTCTGTATTAAGGGTCAGCATTAATGGATTGTGCTTTGAACTTTAAACCCGGTCAAATTGTCAGTTTAGAATGTGGAAATGCGTGCCTGCATTCAGAGGTGATTGAAGTGGTTGAAGCACGTCAAATTTGTTGGGTGCGCCCTCTAATGTTGGTTGGATTGGTATCGGGGAAGGATTTCTCGCAAAAGTGGCCGGAAGAATACACTTTATCGGATTTGCGAGATGGTGCTGATTTGCTTTGGCCGTTGAGTTTGTTTCGGGCGGCGCTGGATACTGAGGTGATTTCGCTGTTGACTCAGTTGCAGTCTCTGGATTCTGATAAGAAGGATAGCGCGATCGCGTCTCGGCAACTTAGAGATTTTGTCGATCGAGTTTGGGCTGCTTTTCCGAGTGCTTTTAATTAGTTATTGGTTATTGGTTATTTGTAACAGGTAACAAATAACCAATAACCAATAACTAATAACTAATAACTAATTACAAAATTTTAAAATACTGCGTGAGAAAGCTCTGCCGGATCGAGATTATTATGAATAACTTCACCGTCGCGGAACCAGACCACGCGGCGAGTTTGACGCGCCACTTCCGGTTCGTGAGTCACCATCACCACAGTCATGCCGCTTTCATTAAATTCTGTAAAAATATCCATTACTTCTTGAGTGGTTTTAGTATCCAATGCACCAGTCGGTTCATCTGCAAGCAACAATACCGGACGGTTGACAATCGCGCGGGCGATGGCTACGCGCTGCTGCTGTCCTCCTGATAGTTGATTCGGTTTATTTTGCAGCCGACTTTGCAGGCCTACTTTCGTTAAAGCGTCTACGCCCCGTTCGCGTCTTTCGGCTGCGGGAATGCCTGCATAAACCATCGGTAACATGACATTTTCTAAGGCTGTTAATTGAGCTAGCAGGTGAAATTGTTGGAAGACAAAACCTAATTTTAAATTGCGAATTCCGGCTAATTCTGCTTCGGGCATTTGGGCGACATCTACGCCGTCTAGGTAGTAACTGCCGCTCGTAGGGCGATCGAGACAGCCGATAATATTCATGGCTGTAGATTTGCCAGAACCCGATGCGCCCATAATTGAGCAATATTCTCCTTGCGTTACCGTCAAACTTACACCATTTAGGGCGCGCACTTCTAGGTCGCCAATGCCGTAAACTTTTGTTACGTCTTGCAGGCCGACGATGACGGGTTTTGAGGTGTCTTGCTGCTGGAGGTCTTGGTGGGTCTGGGTTTGTAGTTCAGGCATTTGTTTTTATGTGCGATCGACACAACGTACTACTAAGTTAACACTTCTGAGAGGTTTTGGCGGGTGGAAGGGCGATCGTTTGGACGCTTATAGGACTTACGCACGGGCGGGTCAGAAACCGGGATTTTTCACGAAAACAATTCGTTATAGCCCGCAAAAACGATAAAAAACCCGGTTTCTTTGGTATTAATGAATAAGTCCTAAATTAAATAATTTATGGCTTAAATGCGATCTGGATCGATGTTCAATTCCCGCATTTTTGCTGCTAAACGTTCGGCTCGCTGACGTTCTTGTTCGGCTTTTTGAGATGCTTGTTCGGATATTTGAGCTGCTTGTTTTCTGCGCTGACGGTTTAATTCTATCTGTTCCACCAATTCTAAATAGGAAATAAACTTTTGTCCATTAGGTTCATAAATTTCTAACCCATCTTCGCCCAACTCAAATCGGATTCCCAATCTCGGACTTACCCATCCCCGCATCTGCTCGATTACTTCTAAGTTTACTTCTTTTCTTTGCCAACCGCTCATTTTTTTTTCATCTTCATCTAGCTCGTAAACGTAATATTCGTCAACTCCATAGCGATTGTAAAATAAAAATTTATCGTCCATTTTTGTTTGACTGTCTTTGTAAGAGCGAATCTCAAACACGAATTGAGGAGCAATATCATCTTCGCGAAATTGTAGATAGGAAAGTCTGTCACCTTTGGGTCTGCCAAAGATTACCATTGTATCCGGTGCTTGAAAGATGTCATTTCTTCCCTCAACCGGATACCACAGTAAATCTGCTGCTACAAATACGTTTGGATCTTTTTTAAACAGCGACTCGCAACCCTGTTGAATTTTGACCATTAAATCAAATTGAGTTGTGCTATCTGCCATTGGTTGACCGTCGCTGGATGGATAAATAATTTGTTCGGTCGTGACTTGCATAGTGGGTGTCTCCGAGAACTATCCGATCTTAATTATACTATTATTGGGTGATGTTTCTTGATTTACTGGGTCATCCGTTGTTGCGCGGCTGGTGACGGATATGCACCAAATTCTATGAACATCTGTCGCTCTCTAATCCGCTCATTATGATTAAATTCTAGGATTCGTGCTGTCACTTCTCCAATATCTGTTTTTGGTTGAATTGCAGCTTCATCTAAGCGAAAATGTTCTCCCAAAAATCTCTGCGCGGGTTGAAAAAACGCACCAATTCTCCAGTGCGCCAAACAATTGATCCTAAATCTGTTCCTTTCTGGAGGTTGCAGAAAATACAAGCATAGGCGAGGTTATCGGCTGTTGTTTCTCCACCATGTTTGACGCTGATGATATGATCGACTTGACAGCCTGATGCTCTGTTTGTCTCTGCAATTAGGCAGTATTCGCAAATGCGATCGGCACGGAGAGCAACTAAACGCCTAAGTTCGGCATTAATGTAAGGACGAGGCATAAAAAACTTACTCTGTGACGACGTGTTTGTGAGCGACTGCTTTGATAAGAGTTATCAGATGTTCTAGGATTAGATAGTTGTCTAATTCGGTTTTTTCATCGGTGGTTAAACCTTCGTTATTGTGTGCGTAAATTAGGTCGGCGATATGCTCTTTTGCTTCTTCGGATAGTTGAAAGTTGAGAATGCTTTCGGGAGTAGCGCCAGCAGCAAAAAACTCAACTATTTCTGCATAAGCTTGGGGGAGCTTAGTGGCTACAGTCATAACTTGTTTCTCCTTTTTTTGTTTATATCACAGCTTGTCTAGTTATGCCAATTGTTCCTCGGCAAATTTGCGGACTTTTTCATCTGGAGCGTTGACAAATCGATCGCGAAGTGTTTCTAATATTTTTGGGCGGGGTATTGCTCGATCGTTATTTTAATTGCTGTGTGCCTGCGCGGGTCATCCTCTGATCGGTCATACTTGTATTCAAATGTTGTGTTGGGTTTCGCCCCCTGTCAACCGAACTTACTTTCTTTTAGCAATTTAGTTATTTTCTGTTCGGCCGCCGCCCAAAAATAGTTACATTTTTATATGTTTTTTGCGCCTTGCTTGTGCTATACTCAAATAATGGAAGTGTGAGCAATTTAAAAATTAACAGACAGATTTCTATTATTTAATAATACCATGTCAAGCGGAAGAAGTAAAGTAGTTGACCCCCCAAAAAAAACAAAAAATTTTTGAGATATCATTAAGAAAAGTAAAGCGTAAAATTGGTAAAATTGAGATAGGAAACTAACGAGAATTATGACATACGACTACGACTTGTTTGTGATAGGTGCGGGCTCCGGCGGATTGGCTAGTTCCAAGCGGGCGGCATCCTACGGGGCGAAAGTGGCGATCGCCGAAAATGACTTGGTAGGCGGCACCTGCGTAATTCGCGGCTGTGTCCCCAAAAAACTGATGGTTTACGCCTCTACATTTTCGCACCTTTACGAAGATGCGATCGGCTACGGTTGGAGTCCAGTAGAAAGCAGTTTCGATTGGGAAAAACTCGTCACCAGCGTAGACACAGAAGTGCGGCGGCTGAGTAAACTGCACATCAGCTTCCTTGAAAAAGCCGGAGTGGAATTAATCTCAGGATACGCCAAATTTATCGACGCCCACACCGTCGAAGTTGGTGATAAAAAATACACCGCTGCTAAAATCTTAATTGCAGTCGGTGGCGAAGCTCACAGAATCGACATTCCTGGCATCGAACACGCCATTACTTCCCGCGAAATCTTCTTGATAAAAGAGCAGCCGAAACGGTTGGCAATTTTGGGAGGAGGTTACATCGGCGTTGAATTTGCCTGCATTATGAACGGTTTGGGAAGTCAAGTAACTCAAATCATCCGGCGCGATTTAATTTTGAACGACTTTGATGGAGAACTTCGCGCCAACGTGCAGGAAGGAATGGTTAAGCACGGGATCAATTTTGTGACGGGAAACTCGATCGCCCAAATTGAAAAAACCCCGGAAGGCTTAAAATTAACTTTGTCGGGAGAATCCGAAGAAACCTTGACAGTTGATGCGCTTTTGTGCGCTACTGGACGCTGGCCCAACTTGGAAAAATTGGGTTTGGAAAATGCGGGAGTTGAAACCGAAAAAGGTGCGATCGTAGTTACGAAAGACAGCCGCACCAGTCAACCGCACATTTTTGCCGTCGGAGATTGCACCAACCGGATTAATTTAACGCCAATTGCGATCGCCGAAGGACGCGCTTTTGCCGATACGGAATTTGGCAACAATCCGAGAGCAATTAGTTATGAAAATGTCGCATCAGCCGTATTTTCCCAGCCGGAAGCTGCTACAGTCGGTTTAACCGAAGAGCAAGCGAAAGCTAAATTTGGCGACTCTATTAAGTGCTACACAGCCAAGTTTCGACCGATGTTTCACTCTTTGACAGGTGCAGATGAAAAGATTTTTGTCAAGTTAGTTGTTGAAACTAATACTGACAGAGTTTTGGGCGTACACATGGTGGGGAAAGACGCGGGCGAGATTATTCAAGGAATGGCGATCGCTGTTAATATGGGAGCGACGAAGAAAGATTTCGACGTGACTATTGGCATTCACCCATCGACTGCTGAAGAGTTTGTGACTCTGCGGTAAAGAAAAGACGGCGGTTGAAACCGCGTCTACACAAACAATGTCCGCCTCCGCGGACTGAAGACGATCTTCAACCCGCGCACCATCCGGGTTTTGTCTGTATAGGCGCGGTTTCAACCGTACGTCCGATCTACCTGTCTGATCTACCTGCCACCTCATTAAAAAAGAATTTTAAATAATTTGAACCTTTTTCGAGATCGTCCTGTCTAAAGCCTTCAGATAACGAACAGGTGGGGGAGACTTCACAGGTGTTAGGTGTGCCAGCCAATGTTTTAACCGATGATTGTTCCGACTCCGACTTAGTTGATAAATGCTTAAAGGGCGATCGTACTTCCTTTCGATACCTTTACCAACGCTACCAACACAAAGTCAGGTCAACCCTTTACCAACTTTGTGGCCCGTCACTGCTAGACGATTTAGCACAAGAAGTATTCCTGCGGGTTTGGAAAGGATTACCCAAACTCAAGCAACAGGAAAATTTTGCTACTTGGCTTTATCGAATTACATGGAATGTGGCTTCCGACCAAAGACAAGCATTTGCTAAACAGCATTCTTTTGACTCCAAGCTCAAAAATCAAGAAACAATGGATCGAGTTATTGTCAACAATCACCGCTCCGACTTGATGCAGTTACACTATCAAGATTTAGTGCAGCAGGGACTGGAGCAACTGAGCTTTGAACACCGCAGCGTTTTGGTGTTGCACGACCTAGAAGATATCCCGCAAAAAGAAGTATCCCAAATTTTGGGACTGCCATCAGGGACTGTCAAATCTCGCGTGTTTTATGCCAGAAATGCTATGCGGCAATTTTTGCAAAAACAGGGAGTTCACGAACTATGAAGGACGGAAATAGTGACGAAAAATTAGTTAATTTTTTAAAGCAATATCGCCCAGATGTTCCGGAATCTGCCCCAGATTTTGAGCTAAAACTTTTAGCAGCAATAGACAGGAATGAGGCGACGGTAGAGTTAAATCATCTAGGAGAAGCGCGAGCGAGCGAGACTACTAAAAAGTCAAAAATCCTCCGTTTTCCCAAATGGGCTTTTCCTACTGCGATCGCTGCAAGTCTGCTAGTTTTTGGATCGGGTTATCGCGTCTTAGTTACCGCACAACATCAGAAGGATGAGGCGGCACACCTAGAAGCATTTCTGGTCAATAACTGGGAGGCTGTATTGAAGGAGCCTTCAGCGGACAACTTGCTGGAACGCTCGCCAACTGACTTGTTTAATTACGCTGTCACCCCTGACAGCGAACAGCCAACAAATAACTAATCTCAAAGAGGTAATTTTCATGTCTATTCGCCGAATTTCTGCCCTAGCAGTTTTAATGTTAACCCTCGGCACTACAGCCGCTGCGACAGCCGTTTCTGCCCCCGCCAAAGCAGAAACAATTGCCCAAAACCAGCCTCCCAATCGACCCGCTGGCAAGAAAGGCGGGCTGTTCGAGCAACTCAATTTAAGCGCTGACCAAAAGCAGAAAATGCAGGCTGTGCGCGATCGCTACAAAGACCAAGTTTCCCAGCGAATGCAAGCCGTCCGCCAAGCCAGACAAGAATTGGAAACAATGATGTCTAGTGCGACATCAAATGCCAGCCAAATGCGCGATAAAAACCGTCAAATCATGGGATTGAGACAGCAGTTAGAAGAAGCGCAATTTGAAAGTATGCTAGGAATGCGAGAAGTGCTCACCCCCGAACAGCGCAGCCAACTATCTCAAATGATGCAGCAGCGCAGGGAAGCTGCTAAAACCCGGAGGCAAAACAGCCAAAAACCGCAGTAAAATACAAGTAATTTTGAGTTAATCCTAGGGTGTGCATTGCACACCTTAATAATCCTCCTGTACGCACTGGACACCTTACTAATTAAGTTAATTGTAGGGTGGGCACTGCACACAGGAGGATTGGCTGTAAGCAGCTAGAGATCAATAGGACTTAGGCGAAAAGTGGTTTGACGCGCTAGCTATAGCGACCGGTGCGCGGTGCACACCCTACAAAAGAATTGCGTACCTTACTAATTTAAGTTAAAATAATTAGTTGGTAAATTTCATAAAATTTTCTGGATGAATCTACAAAACGATTCAACTTACATTTATTTACACGGATTTGCTTCAAGTCCAGATTCAGCTAAGGCTAAATATTTCCGATCGCACTTTTCTTCCCTAGGAATCGATCTCAAAACTCCCGATCTCAATCAAAACGATTTTTCCAGCCTCACCCTCACCCGCCAATTAAACCAAATAGAAACAGAATTTTGGCAAACCCAATCCTCCCCATCTCCGGCAGAAAATGTAAATAATCCAGGGGGAGTTACAATCATTGGGTCAAGTTTTGGCGGCTTGACAGCGGCTTGGTTGGCCCAGCGACAATTATCGGTAAAACGAATAGTTTTGTTAGCGCCGGCTTTTCAATTTCTCTCTCACTGGCTGCCGCTGTTGGGACAGCAAAAGTTAGAAAAGTGGCAGTCCGACGAGTATTTACCAGTTTATCATTATGGCGAACAGCGCTATCTGCCGCTAAATTATCAGTTTGTGGCAGATATGGCTCAATACCCTGAAGAAAAATTAATGCGGTCAGTCCCTACGTTAATTCTTCACGGCAAGCATGATACAATCATACCGATTCAAGCTAGCAGAAGTTTTGCCGCTGACCGTCCCTGGGTGCAATTAATCGAATTAGAAGACGATCATTCTTTGGGAAATGTCCTAGGGGAAATTTGGGAAGCGATGCAAAAGTTTTGCCAATTCAAAAATTAAAATTTGACCAACTTGCAAGTCTCAACAATCAAATGACTGAACAAGATTCATCGACTCGCACCTTAGCCGTTGACATTGGCGGAAGCGGCATCAAAGTTATGGTTTTGGACGCTGAAGGTGAACCTCTGACGGAACGCAGCCGTTTAGAAACGCCTCAACCGCCGAAACCGGAACCGGTACTAGAGGCGATCGCCTCTTTAGCCAGCGCACAAGGCGAATTTGACCGAGTATCCCTGGGTTTTCCCGGCGTTGTGCGTCACGGTGTCATCAAAACCGCAGTAAATTTAGATCCGTCTTGGATAGATTTTGACCTAGCAACTACCCTCAAAGATCGCTTGGGAAAACCTGTGCGAGTGGCGAATGATGCCGATATTCAAGGATTGGGATCGATCGCTGGGACGGGGGTAGAATTAGTAATTACCCTCGGCACCGGTTTCGGTTCTTCCTTATTTGTCGATGGTATTTTGGTGCCAAATCTAGAATTAGGACATCACCCGTTTCGCAAAGGGGAAACTTACGAACAGCAATTAGGGCGATCGGCATTAGATGCAATCGGCGCGAAAAGATGGAATCGCCGTCTGGAAAAAGCCCTCGTGTCTTTGCAAAATCTCTTTAATTACGATCGCCTTTATATCGGCGGTGGCAATACAAAAAAGATTGTTGTACAGTTACCATCACTGGTTAACATAGTGCCGAATGTGAGCGGTTTGTTGGGCGGCATCGCTTTGTGGCGCGATTAACATAGTCATTAGTCATTGGTCATTGGTCATTGGTCATTAGTCATTAGTCATTAGTCATTAGTCATTAGTCATTAGTCATTAGTCATTAGTCATTAGTCATTAGTCATCAGTTATTTATAGCGGTTCTCGAAAAAGTGAGGTATGCCCTATGCCCTATGCCCTATGCCCTATGCCGTTCGCGTACCTCATCTTTCTGAAAAAGGCTATATTTATTTGTGAGAATGAAGAGTTTACCAACTAGATATTAGAGACTAATGACTAATAACCCTAATAGTGTCAAACTAAATCGTAATTAGACAATCTACAATCTCAGACCCGAAATCATACTATGCTGCCTTTTATCCGCCAAGACTTAGCCGAACTTACCGCCTACACTCCCCATCCGGGCGGCGCATCAACAGAATCGGCGCACTCCGAAAGTGTAATCGATCGCCTAGACACCAACGAATGCCCCTACGACTTACCAGAAGAATTAAAACAAAAGCTAGCTTGGACTTACCAGCAGTTAATTGAAACAAATCGCTATCCCGACGGAGGCCACGCAGCACTCAAACAGGCGATCGCCCAATACGTCAACGAATCATCTCAAAATATCTGCCCAGAGGGCGTTACACAGCCAAAAACCGCCATTACAGCCGACAATATTTCTGTCGGCAACGGTTCCGACGAACTAATTCGATCGCTCTTAATTGCAACCTGTCTGGGTGGCCAAGGCTCAATTTTAGTCGCCAATCCCACCTTTTCGATGTATGGAATTATCGCCCAAACCCTCGGCATTCCCGTTGTCAGTGTTGCCCGACAAGAGGATAATTTTGAAATTGATATTGAGGCGGCAAAAAGAGCGATCCTCTCCGAGGGCTGCGCTAACGACCAAAATCAAAATCCCCCCGTGCGCGTCGTCTTTGTCGTCCATCCCAATTCCCCCACCGCCAATGCTTTAACAACCAATGAAATAGAATGGTTGTCAAGTTTGCCCGAAGATATTTTAGTAGTAATTGACGAAGCCTATTTTGAATTCAGTCAAAATACTTTAGCAGACAGATTGCACCAACACTCGAATTGGATAATTTTGCGAACATTTTCCAAAGCATTTCGACTAGCATCAATGAGAGTCGGATATGCGATCGCCCATCCCGAACTCACAGCCACCTTAGAAAAAATCCGCCTCCCCTACAACCTTCCCACTTTCTCGCAAACCGCGGCCGAGTTTGCCCTAGCGCAGCGGCAGTTATTGCTAGCAGTAATTCCCGAAATCATTGCAGAAAGAGCCAAATTAATTGCAGCCCTAACTCAGTATCAAAAATTGCAAGTTTGGCCAAGTGCGGCGAACTTCGTTTATCTGCGGGTTAAATCGGTTGAGGGCGAATCGGCAGAAAAGGCACACCAACAAATCATGCAGCAGCTAAAAGCTAGAGGTACTTTGATTCGGCACACAGGCGGAGGTTTGCGAATTACGGTAGGGAGTCCCGATGAAAATCAGCGAACTTGCGATCGCATTGCAGAAATTTTTGACAACTCATAATATTCGGTATCCAGTTTTTGCTTAACACAAAAATAACTTTGGAGAAGATATATATGCTTAAAGGAAAGGTTTTACGGGTTGCTCGTCCAACTGATTGCCTTGATCAAGTTGTTCATTTCTACACAGAGGGTTTAGGGCTGCAAATCCTCGATAGTTTTGAAAACCATGAAGGTTTTGACGGAGTAATGGTTGGGATGCCAGGAGAAAGCCACCACCTTGAATTCATCCATCAACGGGGACATATTGTAGGTGGCGCTCCAACTCAAGACAATATTATTGTCTTTTACCTTCCTAACCAACAAGAATGGCAGCAGGCTGTTGAGCGAATGAAAGCAATTGGATTTGAGCCTGTAAACTCATACAACCCCTACTGGGACAAAAATGGAGTGACTTTTGAAGACCCAGATGGCTATCGAGTCGTTTTGCAAAATGCCGAGTGGAGCTTGTAGCAGCGCGCCGCATCAGGTATGTACACCAATTTATAACTCATCATTTCCTTGTCTGGCCGCGCGAATAGTTTGGGGAAATACGCCTACTAAAAGTGCCAAAGCTTCATCGGGAATTTGTGCCACTGTTTCCCCATCAAAATATTGTTCAAACTGAGTTAAAATCATTTGTGCCCGTTCCAAAGCTACAGGCTTTGCCGTTAACTGTTCCGTTAACCGCACCCAATGCCGCCGAATTTCAAAAGCTTTCTGTTTTTCTTCGGGAGATTGAGGACAAACCAAACAAAAATCCCCCACCGGAATCGCCCGCACAGAATCAACATCAAAAGCACCGCCAACCGCAGCCCCCGGCCCGGCAAACTCTGCGTGAAAGCGTTTAATCAAAATTAGACCGTTCCGGCGACGGCTATCTACCATCAACAGCTTGCCGCTGTTGATTTCTGCGAGAATGTCAGAGGAGTGGGGGTGTTCATTCAAATCTGTGCCAAGGTTTCGATGTCCCAAGTCCGGGTCAGCAGAAAGGTGGGCTCGGACAATACCGCTAGAGTTAAAATCAGAACTGGATGAAATCTCAAATCTGCGATACTCCAGCGATCGATCGAGATTATTCATTTAAACTTATAAATTAATACTGTCACAAGGTGGTAGCTTGAGCGCGATCGAATATCAAATGCAGGTAGAACAAGTAGTAGACACCCTGAAAGCGGATCTCCCGACGCTGTTTGAGAAAGACATCTCCTACGACATCTACACAAAAGCCATCTATTTTCAAGATCCAGTCAACAAATTTAAAGGAAAAATCAACTACCGCATTATCTTTTGGACTTTGCGATTTCACGGCCAGCTATTTTTTAACGAGATTTACTTCGACCTCCACGACGTAAGCCAGACAGCCCCTGATACTATTGTGGCAAATTGGACTGTGCACGGGACACTGCGCGTACCCTGGAAAGCTCAGATTTTCTTTAACGGCTACTCTACCTACAAAATGGATGAGGACGGCTTAATTTACCAACATATCGACACTTGGGACAGAAATCCCGGAGAAATTTTAAAGCAGTTTTTCCGTAAGGGCAGCGTTGTCTTCAAATAGTAGCAGGGGACTGCACATAAACCGTAGGATTTTCCATCGTAAACACAATACCGTGGACTGCAAGAGATTTAGCAATTTCAGCACTTGCTAACTCTAGTAGGCGTTTACGCACCTCGATCGCATTATCCTGAGAGCCTAAAATTGCCAAACTCACCCTTAATCTTTTTCCCGATCCATCGGCGAGAGCAATATTTGTGCTGTTAGGATCGATTCCTGATAAAAAAGCAATTTTTTCCATGATAGCTTGCTGCACTAGGGCATATTCTCGTTCTCCTAAAGCACTTGCAAAGTCCATATACAGTAACACCATAATTTTTTTGGCAAGAGTAACGTTTTCAATTTCTACACTGACTAAGATAGAGTTGGGCATCACAATAATTGTACCCGTACCGAGGGAACGAATTTTTGTCGATCGCAAGCCAATACTTTCTACTTTCCCCAAATCTCCAGCGGGTAGACGGATATAGTCACCAGTAACAAAAGGGCGATCTAAATACAATACTAAAGTAGCAATGAGTTGTTCAAGAATTTTTTGGGCAGCAAAGGCGACGGCTAAACCAACTAACCCCAAACTAGCAACCAAACCAATCAAGTCAAAGTTTACGCTGCGGGCAAATGCCACCAGTGCTACAATAAAGATAAAGACATTAAACACAGTCTCAAATACTAAAATTGCATCATCGCTACTGGGATTAAATTTCCCCCCAAACTTCAATCCATAGGTACGCAGGTAGCGGCTAGTAAGTTTTGTGGATAACCAATACAAACAGCCAACTACAAATAAATTAGCAATCGGTTTGAGCAGCCCATACACAACTGGTACTAATGTTTCCAGTAAGTTCAGAGACCAACTGATACAAATACAGAGGACTGAAAATTGCACAAGGCGATCGCTCGGTTGAACAATTTCCAGATAAATATTTTCTGCTGATTGGATATCTAGCTTTTTGATGGCAAATCTCAGTAAGGCTGGAGCGTATTGACTAAATACAAAAGACCCTCCTAATGCTCCTAAAAATATCAGCCACTGGGGCTGAGAAAATGGGGAAACAATCTGATAACGAATACTTCGCAATACCGGGAACCATTCCGAACTCACTAGGACGATCGCTAACCAGGCCAAACCAAAAAAAACCTTTGTAAAAATACCAGTTTCCCACTTAGCTATTTTGGCGACAATTACCAACAAAAAGCGCAATATTATAATAATTCCTATGCCAATTAAAATCCATAAACTTCGCTGTAAAATGTATTGTGAAGTTCGTTCTTTTTTAGCCTTAGCGACCGCCTTTTCTAGAATATTTTCCCATTCCTTAGCTTGTTGAGACAAAGAAAAGTTTGGTAAAACATCGTTGGCTGTAACTGTCAACAGGTAATTCTTGTTTAAAGAAATTGAGGTAGCGCTTGTATTAGGATCGTTACGCACATCGAAATTTATGACTTTATCATTAGAGATCGCATCAGCCAGTAAATTATTGGCAAATTCGGTACGATCTAATGCTGAAAACCGATCGACAGGTTGCAAATAAAATAGCGGAATGCCATCAACTACTACAGGAGAATGAGGGCCGTCAGCACTTAGAGAAAAACTCATCGGAAAAGTCGCCAAAAACAAAGCCATTACAAATAAGAAGATTAGCTTCATTGGTCGCTTAAATAGGAATTGGAGCATCCACATAAATCGTTGGTTGGTTAATGGTAAAAGAAATATGATGTTTTTGGAGTTGTTTGGTGATTTGTTGGGTAGTTAGATCCAGCAATTGCCGCCTCAAGTCCATAGATAATTCATTAGAACCCAAAATGAAAAAAGAAATTTGGGCTTGGTTGTTACTGAAAGAAACCTCCGTGCTGCGCCAGTCTAAACCAAAAATGTCCATCGTGCTCTCCATCACGGTTTGGCGGATTAGTGCTTGCTCCTGAGCAGATACCTGTTCGGGAAACTCTAGCATCATAATCGACATGACTTTCTTGGCGCTTGTATAGTTCTCTATGGTAACTTCTGTCAGGTAATTATTAGGAATAACTGTGAGAGTACCTTTACCAGAGGTACGAATTTTTGTTGACCTTAAACCAATACTTTCTACTCGTCCAAAAGTGCCTTGTTTGCCCATAGGCCCGTCGGATAAACCAATATAGTCTCCAACTTGAAAAGGGCGATCGAGAGTTAATACAATTCCTCCTAAAAATTGTTCTAAAGTTTTCTGAGCAGCAAAGGCAATAGCAACACCTCCAATCCCCAAGCTAGCAAGTATGCCTCCAACATTGATATTATGGCTAATGCAAAAGACTAAAATTATTATTACAGCGATCGCAAAATCTCCCAGATAGCGAATTAAAAAGATAGACTCGCCTCTTACTTTAGGGTTGGAGTCAAAGGTTGCGCCTAAAATTGTGCTATTAAAAACTTCTCGAAATAAACTTGACACTAGCCAACCGGCAGAGAAAGTGATGCCGGCACTAAAACAAAACTCCATCAATTTTAGCCATTGAGTGTGAGGGATTACAACTAACATGACTTCCATCGCCGACAGAGTTAATAATATTAAAATTAGGTTTCTAGATGCAAGCAATACACCAATATAAGTTTTTGTCAATAAGCTTGGGGCAAACCAAGCTAATATTAATCTCAAGGTTGGGATCGCTATCATTCCAGCTAATCCCCCAATCCCTCCGGCTAGAAAAATCAGGATAACTTGCAAAAAGCGATCGCCATTATTTAAAGGCAGTTGTGCGAACATAAATAGCGCATTAATTGTTGTTGTCATGGTCAAACTAACTGTATTATAATAAATAGTTGACAGTTGACAGTTGACAGTTGCTATTAGTGCGAGCTTAAAATCTCGCGAATCTAGTCATTAGTCATTAGTCATTAGGAAGAAAAAAGAAGCAAGAAGGAATAATTTAGTTTAAGTTATTTAGGGGCAACTGAGTTATTTTCCGACTTGAGTAAAGTGTTTCGTAAGGTTGCCTCTAGTTGCGGTGATAAAGTCAAAGGGATGCTCCCAGAGCGGAGGTGCAGATCTCGTTGAGGAAACGGAATTTCGATTTCACGCTCTCGAAACAGTTCTTCAATACGGAACAATAAATCACTTTTGACGCGATACTGTACCATTGGTTCAGCAATCCACACCCGGAGTTCAAAATTAAAGGAACTCTCACCAAAACCCAAGAAACAAACAATCGGTTCTGGAGTATTCAATACATCAGAATGCCCCTTCGGAGCTTTGAGCAGCGCTGCCTTAACTTCACTGATATCACAGCCGTAGGCAACATTAACCGGAATTCTGATCCGCGAAACAGCATTCTCGTAGTTCCAGTTAGTTACCTCATCCTCTAAGAAACGGGAATTTGGCAAAATAATGGAAACTTGATCGAGGTTGCGAAGCACTGTACTGCGAGCGCCAATTCGGACAACAGTGCCTTCAATTTTACCTACACTCACAAAATCGCCTACCCGAATCGGACGTTCAAACAGCAAAATCAGACCGCTACCAAAGTTTTTAGCGATGTCCTGCAACCCAAAACCGATACCAACTCCCAACGCACTAAAGATTATTGTTAGAGAACTCAAATCGATTCCCCATACTTGCACCAAAACGATCGTTCCCAGAACAATCAGCAAGTATTTGGAAATCACAGCAACAGCTTCTTGACTCCCTCGACTGATGCGGGTGACTTGCAAAATTCGCAGTTTAAAGAAATTTGAAATAGTACCGCTCAGGGCGACCCATCCTAGGATGAGAGCAGCTAAAAACAACAGATCAGTGACGGAGTAATTGTTGCGCCCTACAGAGAGCGATCGAGAAATGAAACTGGTTATTAAACCGCTGGTCAGAGTGTAACTCCAACTCCGACTTATTGGAAACAAATTGGTAATGTAAAGGACGGTGGCAATCCAAAGCGCAGTCCTAGCTGCAAGCAAAGTCAAGATCAATAATAAGTTCAAAGATTTGGGGGAGTCAGCAACCGCAGCTTCTGCTGTTGATGGCTCTACAAATCGCTGGATAATTGCTTGTTTTACCGATCGCCACAGCCATCCCAATCCTTTGTGAAGGGCGATCGCCAGCACTACAATCGCCATTGTCAGCAGCAGCATATTTTTGATAAATTCGGCGCTTTTTTCTTCTTGAGCTTGCTGCAAAGCTTGACGGAGTTGTTCAGCCCAAAGATTAGCTTGTTCGGTAAGCGTGCGAGTTTCTTGCAGATCCGATTGAGTCACTGTCAGCAAGTATTTGCCATTAACCAGAATGGTGGGGTATTGATTGCGAACTTCTGTTGTGACTTCAACTGTTTCTTGAGATTGCTCAATTTGTTTGAGTCGCAAATTGAGCAAATCGGCACGTTCGACGGCTGTTAATGAGTCAGCATCGCTGACGCTAAAAAGCGGGCGACCATCTACCACAATAGATGTCGCCGTCCGAGCGGCTTGAACGGGCCCGGCCAGCAAAATTAATGTCAGCGCCAAGGCTGTGATGATTCCCAGTATTTGGTAACGAACAGATGAAAATTGCCGAAAATTTAACATATTTTACCGATTTCAATGGACTCCTAATATTCCGCGATGCTACGCTTCTAATACACCTCACCGCAAAGCAAGTTTTTGAACAAGCTGGATGCCCGTTATACAAGAATCATTGGAGAAGTCTAAGGGAATTGCAAACGGGATATTGATGACAAAGCCCATGAGTGCAACCATCAGAAGGATTAACGGCGCGGCAGTGCTTGAGGAATACGCAGCCAGCGCACTTTTGTACTTGATACTCAGATTCTTTTTGCATTTTGACACTCCCCTGGCTAAAGCCGAGGGGATTCTTGATTCAACGAATTGACTTGCCAAGCCAGGATTTCTCCAGAATTAGTAGAGGTCATTTCTCCACAAGCGTTATGGGTTTCACCCCAAGTTCCGGTATGCCCTACCGTACTTAATCCTCGACTTAGGATGTTTTTTGCTGCATTATGATCGCGGTCTAAAACACATCCACATTTACAGGCGTGAGTTCGTGTTGACAGACTTTTTTTGACAACAGTTCCACAACTAGAGCATTCTTGAGTCGTCCCCTGTGGTGGAACGGCAATCATAATTCTTCCGAATACTTTGCCAAAATATTCCATCCAAACTCGGAATTGATACCAAGAAGCATCATTAATTGATTTCGCTAAACAGTGATTCTTCACCATATTTTTAATCCTCAAATTTTCGTAAGCTACACAATCGTTAGATTGGATTACGTACCGTGCTAATTTCACAGCATGGTCTTTGCGTTGCCTACTTATTCTGAGGTAATGTCTCCCTAGAATCACTCTAGCTTTTCCTCTATTCTTAGAACCTTTGACGCGCTTTGAAACTCGTCTTTGGGCTTTATTCAATCTACGTTCTGCCTTGCGGAGGAATCGTGGATTCTCAACTGCGATACCATTAGAGTCGGTGTAAAATTCTTTGAGTCCGACATCTAATCCAGTGGCTTTTCCAGTTGTTTCAATCGCTTCGGAGCGGTCAACCTGAATACAGAATTGGACGTAATACCCGTCTGCACGCTTTACTAACCGTACTCGTTTGATTTGAGTAGGCTGGTAGAAATGTAGATCGCGTGTCCCTTTTAACTTCAGTTTACCAATTTCTTTTTTGTCCGTGAAAGTAATTGATTTCCGATCAGGCGCCAATTTCCATCCCGATGTCTTGTATTCAACGGAACGGTTGTTTTTCTGGAACTGCGGAAATCCCTTTTTCCCAGGAATCTTCTTTTTGCAGTTGTCGTAGAATCGGGAAATTGCTGACCACGCCCTTTCCGCGCTTGATTGTCGAGCCATACTGTTCAGTTCGTCACAAAACGGAAACTCTTTTGCTAAAATAGCGCTATACTTATTGAGGTCAAATTTATTGACTTTTTCGTTATCCATCCAAAAGCGTAAAGCTTTGTTGCGAATGAACTGTACCGTCCTAATCGCTTCGTTCACACCATCAAATTGCTGTTGCTTTCCGTAAGCTTTGAATTCAAAAACTAGCATGACTTCGACCTCATCACGATACTCTTAGTCTAACAAAATTCAGACTAATATTGATATGTTATTGTTGCATTTATTCATGAAAAGAGGTTGCTTAGTTTAAGATAGAAAAAAAGCCGTCCTAGAAGGACGGGGTTTTCAACCCAATTTCTTGATAACGGCTTGAACAGATTCAGTTACCCGTTCAGTTCCCTTAACACTGTTAGACAATGCTCGAAAGGACTGAAGTCCTCACTACGAACCGGCTCGAAAAGACAAAAGTCCGAACGATCGAACTTGCTCGAAAGGACTGAAGTATTGGTTTGAATCTATTCCGGGCCGGCATTTGGGAAGTTTTCAAGATAGAGAAAAAACCGTCGCCCTCTATAATTACTCCCCTATATTCTCAACTCCCAAAAAGAGAGACAGTTCTTGATTTAAGCGACCCGATCGCACAAACTCAGCATAGGTGTCAGCCTCGATCGCCAGCAACTCCGCTCGAATTTGCTCAGCAATAAACGTGCTGAGATCGGGATATTCATCTTGAAGCCGATCGACCTCCGCCTCAATCCTCATGAGCTCCCCCTTAACCAGCGATTCTTGATACTCATAAAACTCCCGATCGACCCCCGGCTGTTCCTCCATCTCAGCCAACCGTTGCAACACCCTACCCAAAGCCGCCCGACGGGCGATCGCCTCCAAATACTCCCCGCGCATCGGCCCATCCCCCAGCAGATCCAGTTTTGCCAGAACAGGCTGAATAGTCAGTCCCTGCACCAGTAAAGTAAACAACACCGTCCCAAAAACCGTCGCAATCACCACCTCCCGGCCCGGTAAACCTTCAGGTACGCTCAAAGCCAAGGCCACCGACACCGCACCCCGCAGCCCTCCCCACCACAGCACCGTTTGCTCCTGGAGCGGAATGGCGGATGTGGCAAAACGGTTGCTGAGACTTCCCAGTCCGTAAATGGCGATCGCCCGCGTTACAATCACCGCCACAATCGTCACCGCGATCGCATCCAAATTTTCACCCAAACTCCCAAACCGAATCTGATCGCCAATCAGCAAAAACACAATCGAATTCACAAAAAAAGCTAAAAATTCCCAAAACTCACTCACAATAATCCGAGTACGAGGATTCATCCCGATGCGAGAACCAAAATTGCCCAAAATTAGCCCCGTCGTGACCACCCCAATCACCCCCGATCCCCCCAAATCCTCCGCAATCAAATAAGTACCGTAGGCCGAAACCAACGTCAGAGACTGCTCCACCAGAGGTAAATCGAACCGCTGCGTCAGATAAGAAATCGCAAACCCGATCAGCCCGCCAACCCCCAGCCCAATCCCCACCACCGTTATCAACTCCAGCAAAATCGGCCCCGGCGATAACTTAGCAGTTCCCTGAGCAAAAGCAGCCAGAAATCCAAACGCCACAACCGCCATTCCGTCATTAAACAAACTTTCGCCTTCCATCAAAGTGCTGAGACGCTTCTCAACCCCCAACTCCCGAAACAAAGCCGTCACCGAAACCGGATCGGTAGCTGAAAGGGTAGCCCCAATCATCAGCGCAGTTCCCAAAGAAAGACCGGCAAATTGATTCAAACCAATTGCCACACCCACAATCGAAATCAGCACACCGAAAACAGCATAAAGACAAATAGGAATTAAATCCTGTTTTAAACTCGACCACTTCAAATTCCAAGCAGCTTCAAACAGTAGCGGCGGCAGAAAAATCAACAGAATCAATTCAGGCGAAAGATTCACCAATCGCACATCGACCAAAGCCAGACAAGCTCCCACAATTACTAGCAGCAGCGTATAGGGAATTCGGCGCAACCAACTAACAATTTGTGGCAGAGTTGCCACACTCAAAGAAACTGAAAGCACCAGTAAAAATTGCTTCAAATTGTCTTCAATTCCCACTTCTTGTAGACTCGTTTCTATCATTTTAAAATTTTCCTATTTGTAATGATCGGATTGCATATAGCAATCCTAAATGATTTTCTGTAGGGACACGGCACTGCCGTGTCCCTACAGATGGGTTTTGGGGAAATCACATTCCGTCTTTTCGACACTGGTGTTAAAAATAGTCAGCGTGTCACTTCTCCTTCAACTGCATCCTGCCCAACAGAAGGTGAGGAATTTTGGGGCGGTTTTTTAAGAACTGTTTTCAACTGGACAATTGGTTGAGTTGCAGTTGCAGTTTTAGTAATATAGCGATCGGGCTTAATTTGCCATTTTGTTTGCAAATAATTGCGAACCGCCACCGATCGCCCTTGGGCCGGCGCTCCAGCTTCCGAGGGCGCTTGGCCGGAACTCATTTCAATCTGCAATTTAGGATTTTGCTGTACAGTCTTACCCAGTCGATCGAGCAATTGAACTTGATTTGCCGCAATTTGAGCTTGATTTAACGCAAAAGTAACCGTTCCAGCGATCGGCGCAATCCGATTGAAATTGACCTGTGCTGTAGGGTAATTTAATTGACTGCGGATATCCTCCACTAGCAGCGCTTGGCCGTCGCGATCGAGATCCCGCGGACTAAAGTAAGCAATCTGAATCCTTAACGGCGTCACGGGGCTCGTAATCGCCTGATAACTGATCAATTGAGCCGGGAGAGGCAAAATCAGAGAATCAAGGGCAGACTCCACAGCGTTCAAAAAACTCGATTGCAATTGGGCAACCGTCGGAGGAGGCTCCGGCTTGATTGTTTTTTCAGAAACCTTTGTTGCTAACAGCTCGCTAGAAGCTATAGGAATTTGAATCAGATTCAGAGAAATTGACTCCAACGGCCTCCCCAGCTTCGCTGACAGCAATTGCTTGTATTGCTCTCGTTCCGCTTCCGTGTAAACCTGGCTAGTAACCACCTGAAGTTGAGCGACCAATTTACGCTTTTGTTCTCGAAACGAAAGTTGACTGATGTACGATCGCACTTTGCCATCAGCAAAGTTACCAAAGTTTTTTTGCCAAATGTCTGTAGCGTTATTACGCAGTTGATTTTCTTGCTGCTTGCGAGAGATTTCGTCGCTAAGTTGATTGTAAGATTGATACAGAGGAATCGAAGTCAATGAAATAGTCATCAAAATCAGCAGCAGGCGACTTGGCAAACTACCGATGCGCTTCAATCGTTCCGACGCCGGAATTCGAGCGACCAACGACTGCATCCAAATGCTTTCTCCATTGCTTTCCCGCCACAAACGCACCCGCTCGCGCACGGGAAAGCTATCAATGTGCAGAACCAAAAACACCAGCATCGCCATAAACGTAATAGCGACTAAGTTGGTAAAAAACAGCAGCCCTCCCCCTCGCGCCACCGCCAACCCGCTTCCAGGACTCACACTCACCGCCGTTGCAATACCATAACCCACAACACAAAGCGGCGGCATCAGCGCCACTGCGATCGAAACCCCCGGAATAGACGTAACAACCCCCTTAGCCTCCTTGCAAATAGCCACCGCCCCCACAGCCCCAGAAAACAGCGCAATCACTAAATCCAGCAAATTTGGCTGAGTTCTCGCCAGAATTTCGTCGGTCATTTCCTGAAATGGCAAAATCAATACCAACACAACCGCAAAGGAAATAGCTAGCCCGCAGCTCAAAATTAAATTAACAAGAGCCCGTAGCGCCAAAATCGCATCCCCAGCAGCCAAAGCCAGCCCGTTTGCCAAAATACTCCCCATTAAAGGTGAAATCAGCATCGCGCCAATGATGACGGCCGGACTATTCAACACCAGTCCCAGGGTAGCAATCCCAGCAGAAAATAAAACTTGAATCCAATAGCTGGCATCTGTCAGCGTCACCGATTGAGCAATGTCCAAATAGACTTGTTCTTTGCGAAGGGTGCTCACCCCTAAATTCTGAGCAAACCAGCGTCTCAACCGAGAGAACTGCGCTAATATCTTTAGGCGCTGCATTACATATCCTGAGAAACAATAGATATTTTTCAATAACCTAGTTTACTGCATTGATGCCTGTCTTTGTGGTGGGAGCATCAACAAGAGGCAGTTTGTGTAGGTTGGGTTGAGAGGAACTGAGATATTGCACTATTTTCAATAAACTTATAAAAACCGGAAATAAGACCAAATATCTAAGTTTTTATCCTAAATGTTTAATCCTATTTCCAGTTTTTGTTTGTTGTGCAAGATGTCAGGAGGAACGAACCCTACGTTTCACTTTGCCCAACAATCTCATGAATCAGAAATCTTGCACCAATGTCAGAAACCGGGTTTTTTACTTCAATATTTCGTTTTCACTCACAGATTAGGTCAAAAACCCGGTTTCTTTGGTCTCAAATGTGTAAAGCACTAATTAGCTGAACCGATAATTAAACCCGATCGCGCCGGCAGACTCAATTCTAACTGCCGAGTTTCCCCTTCACCTTTCCAAACAAATTCGCCTTTACCGAACAGCAATTTATCGTGAGGAGATTTCAAACTGGGAGTTTCAAAATTCACCTTTACCTCTTGAGTTGCGACATTCACCGCCACAATTATTTCCTCATCCTCCAAAATTCGAGCAAAAACGTAAACCGTGCCTTCAGCAAACAGAATTTGGTAAGTCCCAGTGCGGAGGGCGGCGTATTTGTGGCGCAAAGCTATCAACTGCTTGTGATAGTCTAAAACATCAAGTTCCCAGTGAGCATTTAAGGGAAAACTGCGGCGAGAATCAGGATCTAGAGCACCGGGTAAACCAACTTCATCACCGTAATAAATGCTGGGAGCTCCGGGATAAGTTAACAGCAGCAAAGTCGCAATTTCTACACTAGCTCGATCGTCTCCAGAAATTGACAGCAACCTCGCAGTATCGTGACTGGCCAACAAATTTAGTTGAGTTAGCTGTATTTCCCAGGGATATAATTCCAAAACTTCCTGAATCTTCTCCCCGTACTGCTTGGCAAACAGCGCCGGATAGGGGTAATAAGAGCGACCTTCTAATTGGTTCATATCTACCCGATCGCCCGCTGCAAAAGCAATAGTCGGGGCCGCAAACAGATAATTCATCACTCCGTCAAATTGACTGCCGTCGAGCCATTCTCTGGCATCTTCCCAAACTTCGCCGACAATGTAAGCTTCAGGATTAACCGCTTTCACTCTGTCTCGAAATTCCTGCCAAAATCCCTCTGTTTTAATTTCAAAAGGAACGTCCAGCCGCCAGCCGTCAACGCCGAATTTAATCCAATATTCGGCGATTTCCATGATATATTCTCGCACTTCAGGATTGTCGTGATTGAATACAGGTAGCGCTCGATTGCCGTCCCAACCGGCATAATTAGCTGGGAAATTGCCGTCGTAGGCGGATAGCGGCCAGCCTTCAATTTGAAACCAATCGAGCCAAGGAGAATGGGGCCCGTTTTCCAGGATGTCGTGAAAGAAGAAAAAGCCGCGGCTGGCGTGGTTGAATACGCCGTCGAGGACGATTTTGATGTCGCGAGCGTGGGCGGCGTCTAGAAGCTCTTTAAATGCTGGATTCCCGCCCAACATTGGATCTACTTGATAGTAGTCGTGGGTGTGGTAGCGGTGATTGCTGGCTGACTGAAATATCGGGGTAAAGTAAATGGCATTAATGCCTAAATCTTGCAAGTAATCTAGCTGTTCCATAACACCCCACAAGTCGCCTCCTTTGTAGCTTTGGAGGGTAGGGATTTCGTGCCATTCTTCCCACATGAAGTTTTGCAGCAGGCGTTTGCGGGGCTGTTTGCTTTTTGCGAAGCGATCGGGGAATATTTGGTAGAATACGGCGTGTTTAACCCAGTCTGGCGTTTGGATTTGCATACAATTTTCCTGTCTTTTACGGCTTAGGCTACAGTATCAGAGGTTTCTAGCGGATCTAGCTTTTGGTAGAGAATAGACACGGCTTGTCAAGTTTGGTCGATCGACCGATCGCCAAATATCACACAAATTTGCAGTCTATCCAAAATTTAAAACAGATTCTACCCTATAACTCGATCGTCCCGACGGGCGGCGATTCCTGAGTGCTGTGGAGTTAGACTCGCCTGTGAGAAGAGGAACGCCAGCAAAAACAACGGGATCAAACTCAAGCATAACAAGAGCGCTCTTGACAAAGTGCGATCGGTCTACAACAAAAACAATAAGTGCGATCGAGCCTGAATGGAGTAATGGCGAGAAGCCCGAATTAACGAGATAAAACTTGTAATCTACAGCCAAAACCCCGAACCTTATTCTTTCGTTAAACTGCCCTTATTTACCGATGGGTATTTTAACCCAAAACTCCCAACTTGTGAAAATATCGATTATTGATTGATGAGTATTTTAACTCAAAACTTCAAACTCATAACACCAGTCCCGGACGCACGCCAACTTTCATAAACCGAGTTTTTTAACTCTTGTCGAGGGTTTGAACGAAGTATTTGGATTAAACAACCCGGTTTCTGCACCAGCGACTGAACTCATCACTCAAAACTTCCTCCTTCCCCCCCCTTGTCAAGATGCCCTCACCATCGGACACTGGACTTGAAGAGTTCATAGATCCTAGGGAGAAAGTTCCTTGAAAAGAGTCTTAGCCATCATCCTCGGTGGCGGTGTCGGCACCCGCCTTTACCCCCTAACCAAACTGCGAGCCAAACCCGCAGTTCCCCTCGCAGGCAAATATCGCCTCATCGATATTCCTGTCAGCAATTGCATCAACTCCGAAATAGTCAAAATCTACGTCCTCACCCAGTTCAACTCGGCATCCCTCAACCGCCACATCTCTCGCACCTACCAGTTTTCGGGCTTCACCGAGGGATTTGTCGAGGTGCTCGCCGCCCAGCAAACTCAGGAAAACCCCAACTGGTTTCAAGGGACAGCCGACGCAGTTCGCCAATATCTCTCGCTGCTAGAACAGTGGGACGTTGACGAATACTTGATTCTCTCAGGCGACCACCTCTACCGCATGGACTACCAGAAGTTTGTGGAGAGACACCGCGAAACCAAAGCCGATATCACCCTCTCGGTTTTGCCAATGGACGAGAAGCGGGCCTCGGATTTTGGTTTGACAAAAATCGACGACAACGGCCGCATTACTTCTTTCAGCGAAAAGCCAAAAGGTGATGCGCTCAAACAAATGCAGGTGGATACGACTAAACTGGGACTGACACCGCAGCAGGCTCAGGAAAGTCCTTACATTGCTTCGATGGGGATTTACGTCTTCAAAAAAGAAGTTTTGATTAAACTCCTGAAAGAATCTCCCAACCAAACGGATTTTGGTAAAGAGATTATTCCGAATTCTGCAAAAGACCACAACGTTCAAGCTTATTTGTTTGACGATTACTGGGAAGATATCGGAACCATTGAGGCTTTTTATGATGCTAACTTGGCGCTGACAAAACAGCCTCAGCCGCCTTTCAGTTTCTACGATGAAAATGCGCCGATTTACACTCGCCCGCGTTTCTTGCCGCCGACTAAGCTTTTAGATACTCATGTGACGGAATCGATTATTGCTGAAGGCTGCATTCTCAAACAGTGCCGGATCGACCATTCTGTGTTGGGAGTTCGATCGCGCATTGAAGCTGGATGTACGATTCAAGATACCCTGGTTATGGGTGCTGACTTCTACGAACCAGACGCTGAACGGCATTCGAGTTTAGACAATGGCGGAGTTCCCCTCGGTATCGGCCCAGATACTACAATTCGCCGCGCGATTGTGGATAAAAATGCCCGCATCGGCCGCAATGTTCAAATCATTAATAAAGACCGAGTGGAAGAAGCTAACCGCGAAAACCAAGGTTTTTATATCCGCAGCGGCATTGTCGTAGTCCTGAAAAATGCCACGATTCCTGATGGAACTATCATTTAGTTATTAGTCATTCGTCATTAGTTGTCAGTCATTAGTTTTTTAAGTTAAAATCTGTTACCTGCTTTTCAAGTGACTGATGATAAATAACTAAATTAGTGGCAGATTACCGATGACTGATGACTGATGACTGATGACTGATGACGCAATTATTTTTTGAGTTCATTAAGCTGTCGCGCATTTGAATGGTATATTTGGAACGGCGTCGGAGCAACGTACCACAAGAGTTTTATTAATTTTTCACACACAATTTAAATGTAGAACAGCTTATTAATGGCAACTGCTGGTGCAAGGCTGTCGAAATACTTGGCTTTATTCAAACTCAGGCGCATTAATAAGGGACAGTCTCTGTTACGGTCTGCGGTGATACAGATATGTTCGATCGCCTGCGTCGGGCCGATAGCTTCTGATTATTGTATTTGCGATCGTAGCACGACTGACAAATGCGCTGCCCGTTTCTGAGTACAACACAACTCTCGGAATTTTCTTTCCAATCGTCGCAGCAGCCGCAAGGCCAACTTAGCAAATAATTCATGGTAGCTGCACTCTCGTAACGTTAATAACTTATTGAGCTACCATCCTATCTTAATTTTTCTAAAAGTGTGTGTTCTAGTTAACAAAAAGCAGAGAGATTATGTTATATTTTTGTGACATAAATCTATGCAGAGGCTTTCAAAATAAATAGTATAGCACCAGTCTGGGGAGGAAAAGATATCTCGAAGGGTTGTTGAATTACTGCGCACTTTAGGGTATAATTGAGTCAAAATTTAGGTAGCAGATTGGACTGGAGTTGCTGATGAGAACGTGCTAGGATTTGCATTGGGTGAAAAGCTAGAGAAGAAAAGTTCGATCGCACCGCGCACCCCAAAAAAAGATCGATCGCCAGGGCCAGTCAACCCAACGGGCGATCGCACAACCGCAGCAGCTTTCTCCGGCCCGCCTCAACTCTCATCTAATCTCGCAGCCACACCAAAATCGCGAAGACGCACAACTCGTCAAAATCTCCAACAGCAGCGGGGTGCGGAAATTGCGATGTCCCGCAAAGCAACAACCGAACTCGATCGAGTCCAAACCTTTGATAACCTATAATTTGAAGAAGGAAGAAGGAAGAAGGAAGAGGGAAGAGGGAAGAAGGAAGAGGTGCAACGCGAGAACGTCCTTACTGTCGGGTGCGGTTGCTATAATTCGCCATCCTGCTAATTTGGGATTTATTCTTTCTAACAACTAACAACTAACAACTAACAACTAACAACTAACAACTAACAACTAACAACTAGCAACTAACAACTAACAACTAACAACTAACAACTAATAACTAATAAAGAGAGGATTACTTAATGGCTGCAACAGATTTTAAAGACTATTACGCTATTTTGGGACTCAACAAAACCACCAGCGCTGATGAAATTAAAAAAACTTTCCGCAAACTAGCCCGCAAATATCACCCGGATATGAATCCAGGGAACAAAGAAGCCGAAGCTCGTTTTAAAGAAGTAAACGAAGCTTACGAAGTGCTTTCCGACCCAGAAAAACGCCAAAAATACGACCAATACGGTCAATACTGGAAGCAAGCGGCTGCAACTCCCAGCGGATGGCCAGGAGGGGGCGCCACGAATGTAGACTTTGGTGGTGTTGACTTCAGCCAGTACGGTAGTTTTGACGAATTTATCAATGCCTTGCTGGGGCGCGCGGCCAGTGGTGCGGGTGGTAGTAGTAGCCGTAGCAGCAAGTGGAATTATAGCAACCAGCGCACCAGCGCCGGCGGGCCGACCGGTTTTGGCGGATTTGAAGATTTCGCGGGGTACGAAAACCGCAGCGCAGGAGGCACTCGCGACACTGAGGTGACGATTTCCCTGACTCTGGGGGAAGCATTTCGGGGAACTTCCAAGCGAGTCGCCACGGGCGAAGTTTCGATTCCTGCGGGAGTGAAAACTGGCAGCAAAATTCGGGTAAAAGGCAAAGGTCAAGTTGACCCGTACACGAAGCAGCAGGGAGATTTGTACTTAAAGTTAGAAGTTTTACCTCACGCTTTCTTCCAGTTTGAGGGAGAGAATTTGGTCTGCGAAGTGCCGATAACTCCCGATGAAGCGGTGTTGGGAGCTTCGATTGAAGTGCCGGCGCCTGAAGGTATGATAACTGTAAAATTTCCAGCCGGGATGCGATCGGGTCAGTCTTTGCGGTTGCGCGGGAAAGGATGGCCGAAACCGAAGAAGGATGAACGGACTGATTTGTTGGTCAAAATTGCGATCGTCCCGCCGAAAGAACTCACCGCTGAGGAACGAGAGTTTTACGAGAAAATCAAAGCCAATCGTACTTTTAATCCTCGCAGTAATCTCAACCAAATGCTCCCTTGAAAAAACTTGCATTTACCGGGCGCAAATAATACCAGTTCTTAAAAATTTTAAAGGGACACAACCATGCTGTGTCCCTCCTGTATGAAAGCGCGATCTCATTTGAAAAAAAACCTGTTAACAAGTCAAATTTTATTCGCCCGTAATTGGCAGTTTCCCAACTTCTCAAGACTCTTCGCTAGCTCTTAGCTGAGTAGGTTGGCTACCTTGTTTGATGTTGATGCTAATTTTTTTAGCTCCTTTGTTCTCCAGGTCTCGGATGTAGCCGTTCGACCTGTTAGAAGCTTCCTGTCTGCTGTCATAGGGGCCAAAGTAATAGGTACGCTTTGGCGAATCTGTATCAACTTCTACCCACCATTCGCTAGGTCGAGTGCTGCTAGCAGGTTGAGTTAGCACCCAAAATGCCGTGAAAAACATACCGAACATAGAGAGCTCAAACATATTTACCTCTGGGAAGATTTAAGTAGTTTTTACTGTTCTATCTCAATTTATCAACGCAACGGGATCGATCGGATCGTACTCTGTGCTGATTTAGCCCTGGTAATTTTTGACAGTTAATTCTGCTTACAATCAGCATTTTGGTGGAGAAGAAGCCGACTTTTAAACCACCACTACAAATACAAAGTCCGCACGGTAAGGACTAGGACAAGATGATGCTTAATATTATTGTTGAGGCTTCAGTTAATGAAAAACTAACACAGAACTTACGCACTCTTGACGCTCAGAAACCAGGTTGTTTAACCGATACCCCTCGCGATAGACGGAGTATTTTCGTCAAAAAACGCGGTTTCTGTGGTCAGGAATATCAAAATTCTTAAGCAGCGACACCTTCTGAGAATTCATCACAAATGGTGAGCTCGGAAGGCTGACACCGTTTGATGCGGATGCTAACCCTTTTGGCTCCTTCGCTTTCCAAGTCTTCGATGTAGCCCGGAGTATTGCTGGAAGCTTCTTTCTCGGTGTCGAAGGGGCCAAAATAGTAGGTACAGTGGGGCAAATCGGTGACAATTTCTACCCACCATTTCTCAGACCCGCTGTGGCTGGGTCTAGCAAGCACGGACAAAACTGCTACGTAGATACAAAACAAATAAAATCCGAGCATCTTTATTCTTGAGGGGTGATTTAATCGATCGTTTAAATGTATCAAAATAATTTGCCAGATCGAATCAACCTCAGTGCTGATTTTGAGTCGATCGACGTTAGATGTTAGATTTTAGATCTGAAATTTTTCCTCCAATCTAAAATCCAAAGCAAAACCCGCATCCGCGGGTTGTTTGCTAACTAAAAAATTTTCTCTTTCCCAACTAGATTGTTGGGCAAAGCTGAGCAGGCTGAGGCTTAACGCTTGCCTTTGGGGAACTGTTCGATGCCAGCCCAACCGTAAAAAACTAGCTCGTCGTTTTGAACTCGGCAGCGGTCTACTCGCAGTTGAGTGCCTTCTAAGGCAAATTTGTCTAAGTCTAGCAGGTTATTTACGTGGGCAATTATAGCTTGACCCAAGTCTACTGCTTGCTGGTCGCCTCCGTATGTAACGCTGACAAATTGGATTTTGCGTCGGTCTTCTACTTGCAATTGAGCTGTAATATCTATGTTGACGGGTTCGCTGGCATCGCCTACGGCAATTTCAGACTGAAGCCGAATTGATTTGTCTGTTCCGAAGCTGACTTCTGTGTTTTGAAAGTGCAGAGATTGCTCTTGGTATTTCAGCTTCTGGAGTTTTTCAACTACAAAAGGTGTGTTGAATGAGGTGGTTAAATCCGATCGACTTAAAACTACTCGCATATTTGCCTGGGTAGGCTGCCGCAATTTCACGCTTCCTGCAAAAATCGCCCCAAAATCAATGGAGAGTGCTTGCAGGTAGAGTTCCATCACTTCTATGCGAAGGCCGTTGTACATCAACATACCTTTGCCAATGAAGTCGAAACCGTCGATGCTTCCCTGCAAGAGTTTGGCTACTGGTTCGACTCGGATGTTGGCTTCGGCCTTTTCCGAACTTTTGAATAAGGCCGCGATCGCAGCTCCTGCTACTTTGCTGACAAGGCGATCGCCATTTTGACCTTGAAAGGATGTACCGCTAAACAAAGCTGCTACCATTTATGCGTTTGCTGATCTACAGTCGCCATTATAACCTCCCATTAAGAAATGTTAAAATAGCTTGTGCTTATTCACTTTATAAGGTGATGTTATTTTGGGTATGCCTAGAAAGGAATATTTTTGAAATTTAAGGGTTCAGGGGAGTGCCTTGGAGACAGGCGCGATCGAGCAACGCTCCATCCCAAAGGGTTTGTTCGATCGCAGCACAGAGCAAATTAGCCCCCGTTAGGTTAGCGCCGCGCAGTACGGCTCCATTCAAGATGGCTTCTTCCAAGTCAGCGCCGGACAAATCAGCACCGGACAAATTAGCATGGCTCAAATCGGCGGATTGCAAAATTGCCCTAGCCAAAGCTGCGCCCCGCAAATCTGCACCGCGCAAATCGACACCGCTCAAATCCAAATTGCCGATCGAAGCGCCTGTCAAAAAAGCACCCCCAAAACTTGCCTCGCGCACTAAAGCATTAGCAAAGGAAGCTCCGCGCAAATCGGCATTCCGAAAATCTGCGCCCCGCAAATCTGCACCACTCAAGTCAGCGCCGCGGAGGTTTGCTCGCAGTACCGCCCGCTGCAAGTTAGCGCCGGCGAGATTAGCTCCTGCTAAGTTGGCTTGAGACAAGTCAGCACCGGCGAGATTGGCTCCCGCTAAGTCTGTGCCGGCTAAATCTCTGCCGGCCAACATATGAATTTTGCCTTTGCGTATGGCTTCGAGGTCGTTAGTCATTAGTCAGTTGTCAGTTGTTGGTTGTCAGTTGTTGGTTAACAGTCAACAGTCAACAGTCAACAGTTAACAGTCAACAGTCAACAGTCAACAGTCAACAATCCAGTGATTCTATAATGCCGGAGCAACGGTTGGAGTTCGATCGCCCGATTCTTCCAACCAGACATTCGGCAATTGGCTGGGGCGGCTCGGTAACTCCATCAAACCCATTTCTGTGAGTCTGACGACGTTACTGAGAGTTTCCACCAAAGCCGGATCGAAACGAGTACCAGACTGTTCGCGGCACTGTTCCAAAGCTGCGCTCAAACTTAAAGCCTGACGATCGCCCCGCGGTTGAGTCAGTTCTTGATAATAAGCTACCAATCCCAAAATCCGCGATGCTATAGGTATTTCTTCGCCTCGCAAACCTTCGGGTCTGCCGCTGCCGTCCCATTTTTCGAGTTCGTGCTTGACAATTTCGGCTACTGGTGCTATCTCCGGCATTGCTTGCAAAAGTTGGCAACCGATGAAACTGCGATCGCGCCAAAATGATAGAGTTGATTGGTCGAATTGATCGGGAGTGCGATCGAATACTTCATTTGGGGCCGAAACCAAGCCGACTCGAAACAGCAATCCGGCCAACCGTAGACGACGCAACTGCAAAGCCGGTAAATCCAGCAATTGCCCCAATGTTTCTGACAGCGCCGCTACCTGCAAAGAAGCTGCGGGATTTGAACTATCGCGTTCGTCCACGCGCTGGGCCATCCGCAGAAAAGCTTGCAGTTTGTTGGCGTTCAAATTGCGGCTGACGCGCAAAGCTTGACCTTCCAATTCCCACAAATCGCGGGTTTGGCGGTTAATTGCTACCATTTGCTGCTGAGAACTTTGCAGGTAAGTGACAATCCGCGATACTACGCCGCTAATGTCTGCTAAGGGCGGGCCTTTGGTGGCGAGAATTTCATGGTGAATTTCTAGCAAACTGTCGGCTAGGGAAGAATTATAATGTCGTGTTTGTTCTATAAAAATTTCTGCAGACGCCGACACTAAAGACTGGTCAAACGACCACAAGCCGTAGAATTTTCGCTCTGTATCAACTTCTGGCTTGCCCTCTGGCAAATATTCCTCGTCTGAAAGTTCGCGACAAAGCACCATTGCTTTATAAGTCGGGGCGAGGATGATTAAATTCCATTCTTGGATGATGGGATCGATCGGATCTAGATTGATTAAAGATACATTTTCTAATTGACCTGTTTTGTGGGTAGCGAAGCCGCTGTCGGCTACTGCACCGATGACGACGCGCCGCGAGGCATTAGCAATATCCAGGTAGCGATCGGCTTCTTGCAAATACCATTTTCCCTGCTGAAATGTCACCAATACCAGTGGTTTGAGTGCGAGATCGTCCTCCCCCCCGCTGGTTTGCAAGATGTGGTCTTCTAGGGCGTGACACAGGGCTACTAGGGTGTTTTTGAAGTAAACCCCGTAGCTAGAAGGCAGTTTTCCGTCGGGAAGTGTAGCTTGTAGTCTGGCGAGAGTTGATTCTGGATTCATTGCAAAAGGCGGTGCCGGCTCTTATTTATTGTAGCGGGCGATCGAGCTTTTTTGGCATTTTTTCTCATTCCCAGGCTACAAGCTGGCGCGTATCTAATTTTAACAATCCTGTTTTTCTAAACTTTTGTGGGTGGGATTTGAGCAGCGCCCGAAAAGTTAAACTTAAACTGGCAACTTCAGAAACCCGGTTTCTTGCGTGATTGTTCGTTACCAAACGCAAAACTCGTAGAAACCGGGTTTTTAGCTACATATCGATCAGCAATGAAACTGTCGCTATGTATTGTCTAAAAAAACTTTGTTTTACTTACCTTTGGAATCAGAAACATCAGCAATCAAATCGTCTTTGTCAACTTTCGGTACAAAATCAGGCCGTTCTTTGGATTCCCAGCCGGGGGGACGCTTGGAGTTGTACCACGCAATGGAGCCGATACTAACCGCAGCTACAAATCCCACACCAAGAACTGAGATGGGAATAATTAGGTTGTGTTCTACCATTATGTTGAAATCCTTATTTACTCTACTTCCATAGTATTTTATGTGCTATTGGCGATCGCGCAATATATCTGAAGGCTGAAAAAGTGAGTGCATTGCAGCCATAATACTTAGATATGGGAATTTGGGGGCTGATTTTATGGCGCTGTTGACAATGGCATTGCTGTTAGCTGCCAGTTTTGCCCTCGGTGCTTTGCCACTTACTAGCTGGGCGGTGCGACTGTTGGGCGGCGGTGATTTGAGGCGGTTGGGTACGGGGAATGTTGGTGTTTCGGCTGCTTTCATTCACGGCGGGAAATTGGCGGGGATTGCTGCGGTGTTGGCGGAAGTTGACAGGGGTATTTTACCGGTTTTGGCGGGCCGATTTTACTTCCCGGATGCACCGCAAATTGCGATCGCCCTGTTGATTCCTCTAGTCGCTGCTAGATATGCGATCGCCGGAGGTGGAGGTGTCACTAATGCCGTTTGGGGTCTTTTGGTATTTTCGCCGCCCGTGGCTGTCTCGTCTGGCATCTGGGGGATGCTGGTGTGGGGTTTGGCACGGCGGTGGTGGCAAAATGGCGATCGGGCGAGACTATTTGCTTCCCGCTGCGGCTGTCTGTGCACTCCTCTCTGGGTTTGGGTGTGGCGTCAATCAATGCCCGAATTTTTAGCAGCAGCCGGATTGGGAGTTTTATTAGCAGCGATTAATATCCGTCAGGGTGATGATATGGCTTTATCTAAATCGGAACAATTGTTTTCTCTCGATGACTCATTGGATGCTACAATCTGTGGCGATAAGGCTGCTAAGTTGTCTCAACTAAAACGCGCTGGTTTTAATGTTCCTTCGGGCTGGATTTTGCCATCTTTGAAGGAAGAAGGAAGAAGGAAGAAGGAAGAAGGAAGAGGGAAGAGGGAAGAAGGAAAAGGGAAGAAGGAAGAGGGAATAAGGAAGAGGGAAGAAGGAAGAAGGAATGAGGAGAATGTCGATCGCCCTTCAATCAGTAATTCTGTCATTCAAAACCTCAAAGCAAAAATCCCCAACCGCATAATTGTGCGATCTTCTGCTGCGGGAGAAGATGGCGATTTTAGTTCCGCCGCCGGACAATATCAAACCATCGGGCCTGTTTTTACTGAAGCAGAATTGCTCAACGGCATTAATTCCTGCCGCCAGTCTTATTGGACTTCCGAAGCTGTGGCTTACCGCCGCCAGCGACAACTCCCCGACACTCAAATGGCTGTCTTGATTCAGCCTTACATTGAAAGCCAAATTGCCGGAGTTATGTTCAGCCGCAATCCTTTAGATGGCGGTTCTCAAATCATTATTGAAGCTTTGCCGGCAGGTGCTGCATCTGTTGTCGGCGGGCAACTTACTCCGGTTCATTTGGAAGTGGATTTTAGTCAACCTGAAACTTTAGATCAAAATTTAAGCGCCCTAGAATTTAGTTCAATTATTGATAAAAAAATTATCGCAGAATTAGTCAAACAAGCGCAAGCCATCGAAGCCTTTTTTCATGGCATCCCGCAGGATATTGAGTGGAGTTGGGATGGGGAAAAAGTTTGGATTTTGCAAAGCCGCCCGATTACTAATTTGCAGCCGTTTTGGACGCGGACTATTGCGGCAGAAGTGATTCCCGGTGCAATTCGCCCGCTAACTTGGTCGATTAATCGGCCGCTGACTTGCGGGGTTTGGGGAGAGATTTTTGGGGTGGTTTTAGGCGATCGCGCTGCTAATCTAAATTTTAATGAAACAGCAACTTTGCTTGGTTCCCACGCCTATTTTAACGCGACTTTGTTGGGCGAAATTTTTCGGATGATGGGATTGCCGGAGCAGGGTTTGGAATTTTTGCTCAGAGGGCAGAAGATGGGTAAGCCGCCTTTGGGGAAGATTTTGCCCAATTTGCCCGGTTTGTGGCGTTTGTTGCAGCGGGAGCGGGCGCTAAATGCAGATTTTGAGGGCGATCGCACTTCTGTTTTTATCCCCGCACTCCAAAGTCTGGAGAAGTCAGTTGATAGTAGGCAGTTGGCAGTTGATAATAGTAACAATGCCCAATGCCCAATGCCCAATTATCAGTATTTGTCGGAGTTATTGGATAAATCTGAGCAAATTCAGGAGTGGCTGAAACCGATTACTTATTACAATATCTTAGGGCCGATCGGGCTGGCAATTCGTAAAGCAATTTTTCAGGTTGACGATGAATGGCTTGACAATAATACTGCTCCTGAAATCGCTTCGGTGCGAGCTTTACAGCAGTTGGCTGAAAAGTTGCGAACAACTGCTATTTTGCAATTGGGCGAAACTGTTTCAACCCCACAGTTAGCACAATTTTTTGCTGAAACTCCGGCTTTACAAGCAGACTTTGAACAGTGGCTTAATACTTACGGATATTTGAGCGAAGTGGGAACGGATATTGCTGTTCCTACTTGGCGGGAACAGCCGGAATTTTACCGAAAGTTGCTGTTAACTCTGGCTCAAAAACCTGTTGTTGCTAATTTGGCAGCAACGGGTAAATTAAGATTGACTTTTGCTCAAAAATGGCGCTTAAATAAATGTCAGGAGCGAGCTATAATCAAAAGCCAAATTAGCGAAGTTTACGCTCGTTTGTTGGCTCATCTGCGCTGGACTTTTCTGGAGATTGAAGCTTGCGGGTTGGAAATGCAGGTATTTGATGAACCTGGGGATATTTTTTATCTGGAATTTGGGGAGATTCAGCAGTGGATTCGCAGTGCTGCAAATGTTTGTTTTCAAGATACGATTAGCCAAAGGCGCGATCGCCTCTTAGCCGATCGCGATCGCCCGATTCCTCCTGTAGTCTACGGCAATTTACTGCCCAATTCTTCCAAAAGGTCGATCGCACCCGCAACATCAACAACCGCTATCGTGCAGGGAATCCCCGCAAGTATCGGCTGCGTCGAAGGTTTTGTCAAGATTTGCCGGAGTGTCACCACAGAATTAGGCGAAAGTGCGATCGTTGTCGTACCCTACACCGATGCAGGTTGGGCACCGCTATTATTAGGAGCAACAGCAATTATCGCCGAAGTTGGCGGCCAACTCTCTCACGGAGCAATTATCGCTCGCGAGTACAAAATTCCCGCAGTCATGAATGTTGCTGAAGCTACAACGCGCTTTCGAGACGGTCAAAAAGTACGGGTAGACGGATATCTCGGCACTGTAGAATTGCTCGAATAGTAAGTATTGGACGCAAAGCGTGGCTTGACGCGCTACTTGTAGCGGTAAGGTGTGCAATGCTTTTTTCTTTTATTTGCAAAATTAGAGATGCACCCACTTAGAAAATAGAAAATAACAAGTTTTCCATTTTCCATTTCCCGATCGACTCGCCACTGTCCTAAAGTAAGAAATTCTGCACAACATAGTTCCCCAGATTTCTACCAGAACTCAAACCATCTAGGTTAGCAGTCATGAAATGGATGCCTCCGTAAAGGCGGCTCATCCCCGATTCTTCAGCAGCTTGGGCAAAGTTGTCAAAAGTTCGCAAACTGTTGACAGATTTATCTCCCTTGTCCGCAAAGCCGTAATCCGAACCGAATACAGCATTCAGAACAGGCTCTGCCGCACCGCTAAAGGTACTGTGGCCCGACGTGTACTCTGGGAACGGCGGAGTCGTTAGCAGCGGAGTCCACAGGGGGTCGGCTGTCGTGTTGGGGTTGTTGTCTCTGTCAGCTTCGCGGATAGCTGTCACCGGCCGCCACAAATTGTACTTGTACTTGGTATCCCAAGAGACAACAGCAGCATCGGCGAGGGCAAAATTTAGCAGGGCGAACAACCGGGCGTTATCTTCCAGAGAGCTACCCGCCATAGCCGCTGCATCTTGGGCGATTTGGTTCCAGTGGCCCGGAGGCGTAAAAGTACCTGCACCGTTGGCCCAGAAGTTGGCGATCGCAGTTTGATCTGGGGTGCGCGTCAGGCTGTCACTTTTGCCGATTTCTTTGACGAAGTTAACTTCCTCTGCGTACTTGGCGGTGTCAATGGCGAGGGGGCCCTCTGTGCGAAACTGAGGACCGCTAGTCATAACAAAGGGAGTAACGCCGGGCCACTGCGGCGCCAGCCCTACAGCAAAACCGGGGGTAGTCGGCGTCCAGAGACCGGGCTCGGTTGAGGGGATGTACGGCACTTCTGTCTTTGTGCCGTCTGCACTCCGCAAAGCGATAATTTGGTCGGCCACCTGTTGTCCGAGGGCGATGCCGTCTTCTTTAGATTTACCATCAGGAATTTTGGCTAAAGACGATGCGTATGCTTCGTTGAATGTGGCTGCTTGGGCTGGGTAGAGGCTGACTAAGACGCGGAGGGCAGCGGCTGCTGTGGCTGCTTCTGGTGATGTGCCTGCTGGTGCATCGATGCTGATCCGGTAAGGGCTGTATTTTTTGCTGATGGAGTTAACAGAGTCGTAAACGGCTGCCTGAACCATTGCCATGTTGCGGGAGGCTTGGGGAGGCGCGCTGTTGGCTGTCCGCACTGCATTGAGCATGACTCCGTTCCAATCGAGGATCGGGTTTCCCGATAAGTGAGTTGTGAAGTTGTCGCGGTTGACACTGCTGCTGTTGACTGCTGGCAATACTGCTAAATATTCGCCCGTGAGTTTGTCTTGAATTACGGTGCTGTTGCTGTTAGCGTCTGTGCCTTGCTGGATGTTTAAGTCGTTAAATGTCAGGCCGTCTAGCAATTGAATTTTGTCGTTGCCGCTGCCGAAGTCGTTGATGTAGTCGGCTGTTGCTACCGTTGGGCCACCGTTCAATTTCGCGATCGCAAAAATGTCATCGCCGGGGCCGCCGGCCATTGTATCGCTACCCGCGCCGCCGACAATTGTATCGTTGCCAGAGTCGCCCAAAATTAGATCGTTGCCTTTGCCACCCCAGATGATATCCTCGTCTGCGCCGCCGACAATTGTATCGTTGCCTTGGTCGCCGCAGATTTTGTCTTTACCTCGATCGCCTTCAAGAAAGTCATCTCCGCCCTTGGCATAAATTATGTCGTTGCCATCCAAGCCGCTAATTGTGTCTGCTGCTGAAGTTCCTTCGAGAAAGTCGAATTTAGGACTACTGGTAATAGAAGCCATTGGTATTTATGTGATATTTTTCATTAAATTATAGCAAAGAATCATAGCATTGATAAGTGCTCATGTCTGTTTGCTTCTCATTTATATTATTAGACTTTCCGCTTACTACGTAAATACCCGGACTACAACTTTATTGAATCTTTAATATTTCACTCATTTTTATAAAGTTTCCGGATTTATTTGTAATTTCTCATACATGAATTTTGCTCACTATGTACAATCCCACTGGTTTTATTAATATTTAAAGATATATATATCGCGGTTAGAATCAAACTGTAACATTAGGTATTTACTGATCTCGGTATTTACTTAAGTATATTATATGTGTGATTATTAGTTAAGCACTTCTTAATGCTGCGATCGGGTCGAGTTTGGAGGCTTGACGCGCGGGGACAACGCCGAAGAAGAGGCCCACTGTGCCGGACACGCTGACAGCAAGGGCGATCGCCACAGGGGAGATACCAGCTTGCAATGGCGTAAAATTACCTACAAGCAAGATACCGCCGACACCTACGCAAGTACCGACTATCCCTCCTGCAGCCGATAAAATTATAGCTTCGACGATAAATTGAAACAGGATATCTTGTTGGGAAGCCCCGATCGCCTTTCTGAGCCCGATTTCTTGCGTCCGTTCGCTCACAGACACAAGCATAATGTTCATAATCCCAATGCCACCTACCAACAGGGAAATGCTAGCAACAGCAGTTAACATCAGTGTCAGGGCCCCGGAAATCGAGTCCATTGTCGCCATTAAATCTTTCTGATTTCTGACCGTAAAGTCATCTTCTGTGCTAATTTTGTGCCGCAGTCTCAGCAAGTTTTCTACCTGAAATTGAGCCGCATCCATTTTCGACTCATCTTGAATTGAAATAAACAGCGAAGTGACAGCTAAACCGTAGGGAGATTTCCGCCCGACAATGCGGTTGGCCATTGTGGCGATCGGCACAACAGCCGAGTTATCATAATTCGTACCAAAAGATGTGCCTTTGGGCGCGAATACTCCAATTACTTTCATACTGACATTTTTGACTCGCACTTGTTCGCCGAGGGGGTTAGCATTCTCAAACAGTTGCTCGGCCAATTCTGAACCGAGCACTACAACTTGATTGTTTTGCTTAACATCGAGTTCAGTCAAAAATCGCCCTTTAGCCATTTCAAAATTTCTGACTGTGAGAAATTCTGGAATCGTGCCAAAAATTAGAGACGAAACATTTTTGTTACCGTAGCGAACAATCTCAGAACTGTTGAGTTCTGCGGAGACACCTTGGACGGAAGGGACTTGAGAGGCGATCGCCTTAGCATCCTCTACTATCAATGTTTGAGGCGCGCTGGCGATCGAACTTCGCCTAGCATTGGGAACTCCTGGCCTCACGATCAATACATTTGTACCAAGGGATTGAACTTGTCCACTTACAAATTTTTGTGCTCCCTCTCCAATACCAATCATCGCAATTACCGAAGCGTTTCCGACAATCATCCCAATCATCGTTAAACTGCTGCGAGTTTTATTTGCTAGCAGTGTTTGGCCAGCCATTTTAACACTTTCAATAAAATTCATAATTTGGGAATTGGGAATTGGGAATTGGGCATCGGGCATCGGGCATTGGGAATTGGGAATTGGGAATTGGGAATTGGGAATTGGGAATTGGGAAAGTTACAAAGTAAAGCCTTCTTCCATCTTCCCTCTTCCTTCTTTCATCTTCCTTCTTCCTTCTTCCTTCTTAAGCACTTCTGAGTGCCACAATCGGGTCTAATTTCGCAGCTTGTTTTGCAGGTACGATGCCGAAAAATAAGCCAATGCTGCCAGAAACGCCGACTGCAAGGGCGATCGCCACTGGAGACACGCTAGCTTGCAGAGGAGTAAAAGCCGACACCAAAAACACGCCGCCGATACCGAATCCAGTACCGATCGCGCCACCAGCAGCCGACAAAATTACAGCCTCGATCATAAACTGAATTAGAATATCTTGGGGAGAAGCCCCGATCGCCTTTCGCAGTCCAATTTCCTTAGTACGTTCCGTCACAGAAACCAGCATAATATTCATAATCCCGATGCCGCCCACAAACAGCGAAATTGCCGCCACAAAAGCCAACATTAGAGTCAAAGCCCCAGTAATACTGCCCAAAGTCTTCATTAAATCCTTCTGATTTCGGACAGTAAAATCATCTTCTTTCGTAATATTGTGGCGCAATCTGAGCAAATTTTCAATTTGAAATTGCGCCGCCCGCATCAACTTCTCATCTTTCACAGACACAGAAATAAATGTCACCTTAGTACCGTAGGGAGACGAGCGCCCGACAATCCGATTAGCCATCGTTGTCAGCGGCAAATAGACATTCATATCTTGATTGTCGCCAAAACTCGAACCCTTTGACTGCATCACTCCAATCACTTGAAAAGTAGAATTTTTGATCCGAATATATTGACCAATCGGCTGCGTATTGCCAAACAATTGTTCAGCAGCTTCTGAACCTAAAGCAACTACATTTTCCTGTCTTTCTAAATCTAATTTGTTTAAAAATCGACCTTTACCAACATCAAAGCTTCTGACTGTCAGAAATTCGGGAGTAGTTCCGACAATGGAAGATGAAACGTTTTTATTGCGGTAAGTAACGAGTTGACTGTCATTGAGAGTTGGTGCAACTTCTTGGACAGAAGCAACTTGAGAGGCGATCGCATCTGCATCTTCCAACACCAACGTCTGAGGCGGAATCACCGGGCGACTTTGCGCTTCAGGACTTCCGGGAATGATAAACAGCAAATTTGAACCCAGAGAGTTAACTTGTCCCGCAATAAATGTCTGTGCTCCTTCACCGATACCAATCATCGAAATTACAGAAGCATTACCGATGATAATTCCTAACATCGTCAAGCTACTGCGTAACTTATTTGCTGTCAAAGTTGTGACAGCCATTTTGACACTTTCAAAAATATCCATAATTCAATTTTAGTAGTTTGTAGGGTGCGCACTGCGCACCGGTTAAGTTGATCGGATAAGCAATAAGCACCGGCTGACTAAATTTCAGGAAATCAGGACTGACGACCTAATCATCTTGGGTGCACAATGTCAAAGAAAGTCAATGTGTTAAATCTGAAGCACATAAGAAGCATTAAACCGCTAAGCAATAAGCACCGGCTGACTAAATTTCAGGAAATCAGGACTGACGACCTAATCATCTTGGGTGCACAATGTCAAAGAAAGTCAATGTGTTAAATCTGAAGCACATAAGAAGCATTAAACCGCTATTTCACGTTCGGATTAGTCATAATTAAAGCAAGGAAAATTGCCTGGAATGAGCTTAGGTTCAAAATGAAAACGCTTCGGTGGGCTACAAAGTCAACCGGTGCGCAGTGCACACCCTACAAACTAATGACTAATGACTAATGACTAATGACTACTTCTGATTCTTAATAATATCCTCCAACTTTTTACCAGCAGGAAGTTCAGTAAAAACCCGATCGCCCGCCTTAGCACCTTCCAAAATCTGAATCTTGTTACCAATAGTCGAACCCACAGTCACAGGCTTAAACTTCGGTTGCTGCTTCTCATCGGGAACTAGCACACCTGTTTGACCTTTATTCGTCACAATTGCCACCGTCGGGACAACCAAAGCATTGCTGAGCTTTTGACCGATAAATCTCAAATCAACATTCATTCCCGACTGTAAGAAATCCTTACCAGAGTCAATAATGGCGACGCGCACTTGAAACAAGGTCACATCTCGTTCCTTAACAGCTTCCGGCGCAATCAATTTAACGCGGCCTTTAAACACTTTATCGGGATAAGCATCAGCCACAATTTCAACTATTTGACCCGGTTTAATTTGACTGATATCTGCTTCCGGCACTTTCGCCAAAACTTCCACATCTCTAGCCAAAGCGACAATCGATGTCGAAGTTGCCGAAGTCGCTTCCGATGCCGAAGTTGCCGGAGTTACAAAAGCTCCTTCAATCGCGTATCTTTGGGTGATAATTCCCGCAAAAGGAGCGCGAACTTTTGTATCTTCTAACTGCACTTCTTGAAAGCGGACTTGAGCCTGAGCTTCTGCTAAATCAGCTTTAGCGGAAGCTATTTCTTCCGGGCGAGCCCCATTTTCTTGGACAGCTAATTGGCTTTTTGCTTCAGCAACTGCTGCTTGGGCTTTAGCAATTTCTTCGGGACGATTGCCGTTTTCAACTTGTGCTAATTTGCTTTTTGCTTCGGCAACTTCTGCCTCACCTTTAGCAATTCCTTCCGATCGCGTACCGTTTTGTAACTGCTTCAATGCTTGCTGCTCGACTTGTGCCGCAGCTTGCAATTGCTGAATTTGCGATTTCCGACTTTCTTGCAGTTGTTGGAGGCGTTTTTGGGATTCAGTTACTTTAGCTTGAGCAGTGCGATTTTCTTTGATTAATTCATCCAGTTTATCTTGAGCAAGAGCACCTTCTTGCACTAACGGGCGGTTACGTTCTACCCGCTTAGCTGTTAGTTCAGCTTGGGCTTGACTCGATACAATTTGCGTTTGTGCTTGGGCAATTTCTTGTTTGACACTGCCAGTTTGAGCATCTGCTAAACGGGCTTGAGCTTGGGCTAAACGAGCTCGCCCTTGGTTTACTTCTTCCACGCGGTTGCCGGCTCGGAGTTGCTGCAAATTAGCTTGAGTTTGCTGCAAGCGGGCTCTGGCTCCTGCAACTTCTTCTACGCGACTGCCGGCTTGGACTTGAGCGAGAGAGGCTTCGGCTTGATCTAAGCGCGCTCTGGCGCTGGCGATATCTTCCGATCGATTCCCGGCTTCGATTTTGGCTAGTTTGGCTCGCACGCTGGCCTCGCGGGCTTTAGCTTGAGCCAGTTGAGCTTCTACATCGCGGCTTTCCATGCGGGCCACGATTTGTCCTGCTTCAACTTTATCGCCCTGTTCGACAAATAATTCTGCGATGCGCCCTGAACCTTTGGGGCTGAGATTCACGCGCTGTACGGGCTGCACCGTACCGCTAGATGTGATTCGCACGGTGAGGTTTTGCGCTTCTACCGGCACTGTCATCGCCGCGATCGCATCTACTTTCGGTTGCGATTTACTATTTACTAAATATATGGTAGTCGGTACAGCTAGCAACCCGGCTGCAACCAACCCGATCGCCCACCGCTTCGACTTCGGCGCGGGCTTCTTCGGAGACTGCTTTTGGGCGGTTTTATTATCTACAATTTTAGTCTCTGCGGCCTCGGTGTCTGCTGTCTGAGTATCTTCCACCTTAACCTGAGCAGTTTCCTTTTTTGGGCTAACGATCATAAAAAAATATGGTAAGCGGGAAACTCAGCGACTTTAGTCCTGAGAGGGCAACGACGCGGGGGACTGAAGTCTCCGTGTCTTTATGCTAAAGTTGGCAAGTGGTAAATAGAAGCGAAAAACCTTCATCCACTTAAAAAGTAAGCGCAATTGCAATACCTTTGGTACTGGTAGTTGTTTTTGAGCGTGTAGAGGTGAATTGTCAGCACCTGTAAGACTTAAATCGTCGTCTTATGAATCCCCGAACCTTTAGGACTGGGGAGATGTCAACTAATTTAAATCTCAGGATTACCTTAAAGGTAATTTTTTTTTTGATGCTTGGCATCGTCTTTGAGACTCATCCGATCGGGTGATTTAAAAAAAGTTCCCCAACCAGCACCTGTAAACAATTATAGCTAATCTTTTGCAACTTATTAAAAAATGTTAAGTTTTTTCAGTCTAAAGATGTGGGCCCAAACTTTCGATCGCGCGAAACTCACTCTCTACGGAGGCTTTCTTCGGGCGGCGAAACCTACTCAACTAGGTTGTGAGTTGTTTGGGCGATCGCAGTTTGGGCATAAAACCACACAATATTAAGACGCTGACTCTCATAAACCCGGTTTCGCGATCGCAAGGTGGTCAAATCCTGAATATCGATCAGCTCTGTGCCCACAACAGGTTAAAATATTTTGCAAATCCGTTAAAAATGGAAAAGCCCCAACATGAATCGTCCTCAAAGCGTTACCGTTCTGGCAATTTTACAGTTAATTAGCGGCATCTTCAGTCTGCTTGACGGCTTGTTCATCCTACTATTTGCAGGCGTTTTGGGCGGTCTAGGTGCGGTTGGATTCGGCGCAAAAGTTGGCACTGTCATCGGCGGGTTCATTGCAATTTTTTCGGCGATCGCTCTAATTATCGGAATTATTTCCTTAATCTTAACATGGGGTTTGTTTCAACTAAAAAAATGGGCTTGGACAGGAACATTCATTATCCATGTAATCGCCGTCGTCACGCAAATTGCCAAAATGTTTGGTAGCGCAGGTGCAGCAGTCAATTTTCTATCTCTTGGTTTTGCGATCGCTAGCATTTACTACCTGCTAAAGCCGGATGTTAAACAAGCATTTTCTGTTGAACTCCCCTTTTAATTAACGGTACTGAATTCTCGGATCAAAAAAAGCATAGGAAATATCAACCGCCAGATTAATTAGTACAAAAGTCACAGCAACAAAAATTACTCCACCTTGAACAATTGGGTAATCCCGCGCCAGAATACCGCTGTAAATCCAAGAACCAATTCCCGGCCAGGAGAAAATCGTTTCAGTCAGAATCGCGCCGCTTAAAAGCGTCCCAAACTGCAAACCAATAGTTGTGACGATCGGCAAAAACGCATTTTTTAAAGCGTGTCTCAAAATCACCCAAAATTCCGGCAAACCCTTAGCCCGCGCCGTGCGGATATAATCTTGCTGCATCACTTCCAGCATCGCCGAACGGGTGATGCGAGCTATAATAGCCAGCGGAATAGTCCCTAAAGTCAAGGCTGGGAGGATAAGATGGGCGATCGCATCCCGAAAAGCCGCCAAATCCCACCTCAGCAAAGAATCCAAAACATAAACACCAGTAATCGACTTAAAATTAAATCCCAAATCTACACTAATTCGCCCGCTAGGAGGCAGCCATTTCAGATAAACAGCAAACAAATAGATCGCCATCAATCCCAACCAATAGACGGGCAAAGATACGCCTATTAAGGAACCGCTCATCGTTAGATTATCGAGCCAGCTATTTTTGCGAACAGCAGCCAAAATTCCCGCCGGAATTCCGATAAAAACTGCCACCAACATCGCCGCCACCGACAGTTCAAAAGTAGCAGGCCAGCGAATTTTAATTTCATCAACTATCGGAATTCCGCTAATAATGCTATTTCCCAAGTCAAAGCGGAGCAAACTCCCTAAAAAAGCCAAATATTGCAAAGGTAAAGGCTGATTTAAACCCAACCTAGCTCTCAAAATTTCTACTTGTTCGGGAGTTCCCCGTTCTCCCAAAAGTACAGTCGCCGGGTCTCCCGGTATCAAATGCAAAAAAGCAAATACCAGCAGCGTGATTCCGAACAAAACTGGCAATATTCCCAGCAAACGTTTAAGAATATATTTAGCCATTTTTATAAGTAGTAATTCGCAACTGATGATATCGTATTTTGTCGCATTTTCATCTCCATTATTGTCTTCAACCCGCGGAGGCGGGTTTTGTCTGTGTAGGCGCGGTTTCAACCGCCGTCTTATCTATGCAGGAATTCTCAAGACTTACTAACATCCTCAAAAGACTCAGATCCCAAAGGACTCGGAATCCAACCTTGAATATTCTTGCGTTTCCCTAAAAGTGGCTGCGAATGTACGATCGGCAAACGCACAGCTTCCCCATGCAAAATCTCGCTAACTTCTGCATAAATTTTCGCCCTAGCTGCTTTATCCCCACTCGCCCTCCCCCGATCCAAAAGTTCCAAAACTTTGGGATTTTTCCAATTTCCTAAATCCGCTGTGGAACCAGGCCCGAAGTGAGGATAATAAAAATTGTCTGGATCGCCATAATCTCCAGTCCAACCCATCATAAAAGCTTGAAATCCTGGAGGTTTTAGTCGATCGGCTAAATAAGCAGACCAATCCTTTGTTAGCAACTTTACCCGAATCCCGATCGCGCTCAAATCCGCCGCCAAAGCCTCAGCAATCGGCTTCGGCGTGGGAAAATAGGGACGGCTGACCGGCATATACCACAAATCCAAATCAAAACCGTTCGGATAACCGGCTTTCGCCAGGATTGCTTTAGCTTGCTGCGGGTTAAATTCGTAATCTTTAACTTTGTCAGACTGCGCCAAATTCACCGCCGGCGGAACAAATTGCGAGTCATATTTGCCAAGTTCTCCCCAGAAAGCCTTGACGATGGCTTGTTTGTTGATTGTTTGGGCGATCGCCCGCCGCACCTCCGGTTTCGACAAAGGCGCGTAACTCGGATTTAACGCTAAATAACCCACATTAAAAGAAGGTCGCAAAACAGTTTCTAAATTAGCATCCGCCTGCACTTCTTTCAATTGATCCGGCGTTAAATCCACAGTAAAATCAAGTTGACCGGCCCGCAATTGAGCCAGTCTCGCCGCCGGATCGTCAACAAAACGAAGTACCAACTGATTTACTTTCGGTGTTCCTGCTTTCCAATAATTGGGATTTTTTTCTAAAATAATGCGATCGCCCGATCGCCATTCCTTAAACACAAAAGGCCCCGTACCCACCGCCAGCGACCCCGGAGTACCGTATTTAGCACCCGCTTTTTTCACCGCCACCGGACTCGCAATCCCAAAATAACCCGACCCAATCGCTGAAGGAAAGGCAGCAAAAGGTCGATTTAACACAAACTTAATCGTAGACTTATCCACAACGGTAACATCCTTTACCAGGGAATCTTTATCGCCCTTAAATCCAGCAAAAAAGTCCTTCCAAATTTGATAAGTTTTCCCCGAATCTCGATAACCTTGAGGATTTTTGGCATCCCACCAGCGATCGACATTAAACTTAACACCATCCGCGTCAAAATCCGTGCCATCGTGAAACTTGACACCCGATCGCAATTTAAAAGTCCAAGTTTTGCCATCCGTCGAACTCGACCATTCAGTCGCCAGACTCGGTGCGAGTTCCACCGTTCCCGGTTTAAAATCAGTTAAGCGATTGTAGATTTGGTCGATCGCAATCACCGAATTACCATCAGTAATATTTCCCGGTTCCAGATTGACAGGCGGCCCGCCCGCACCGTACACTAAAGCGCCCGGTGGAACCGCGGCGGGAGTTGTCGGAGTTGGAGAATTATTGCTAACCGTGTTTGAATTAGTGCTGCAATTTGATAGAATTACAGCCATCCCAAAAACTAGAGCTAATAAAACTAAACGCCAAGATTTTAACAACCTCATCTCAATAGCTCCTGTTTAATAAAAAATTGTACTCATCTAAATAAATTTCTAATTTACTCTTTCTCTCCCCTCTGCGCCCTCTGCGTTCTCTGCGGTTAATTTTGTTAATTAAATATTCAAATCAAATTTAATTAACAAAATATAACACACTGATTACCAATTACCCTTTACCATTACCAGAAAGAATTGGTTTAAAGCCGGAATCCTGATCGAGGAGAAATTAAAATCCGACTATTCATTACTCCAATCCTCGGACTTCCAGGTAGAGGTGGCTGTCAACTGAAAAGCTGTCAACTGTCAACTGAAAAGCTGTCAACTGAAAAAACAGACCTGATTATTGATCGCACCACCAGCCTACAACTCATAACTTTCTTCACCCATATTCCCCAATTCTCGCCTACCCATAAACTCTTCATCCTCTGCTTCCTCAACCGCCAAATCAAAACTTTCAACAACAAATGGCAAACCAGCAGCCATCAAACCGCGCTGAATGCGATCGGACGTTTCGTCAAACAAAACAAATAGCGGATGAACAGCCTCAGCTTCATCGCTGAAAATATGCTTATAGCGGTACGGCATCACCCACTCGTAACTTTTATCCAGCCAAACCTGGCACTGTCGCCAGCGGCCCAACAAATCAGAAAAATCTTCACCAGGGCGGTGAATAAAAACCAAAATTTCCACCCCAATTTTAACTTTCCACTCTGGATCGCACATCAAAATCACCAAATCGCAGGGCAAACAAACTGCCTGTCCGGGCGATATGCTAGTCCCCCCGCTTCCAGCATAGGAGACCCCCTCCCGCAAGCGCGCAATGGGCAATGGAATGGTAATTAAACTTTCGTTAGCGCGGCGAATACTCGGAATCATCTCCATGTACAGCCGATATTTTTTCAGCAGGGCGATCGCTGCCGAAAATTCGCTGTACTGGGCTAGTAAAGCCTCGTAATGTAATTGTTTGACAGACATTTTAAATCAATTAATAATTAATTAGTCAGTTGACAGTTGACAGTTGACGGTTGACAGTTGATAGTTGTAATTGGCAACTTGTAATTGGCAATTAGTCATTAGTTGGAAACAATTGGTCATTGATTATTATTGAAAAATTAGCCAAAACCATATCACTGACTGAACATTATGAACAACTCAAACAAAGCCAATGACAACTGACAACTGACAACTGTCAACTGTCAACTAACAACTGTCAACTGACAACTGTCAACTGTCAACTGACAACTGTCAACTGACAACTGATTTCTTACAGCTTCTGAAACACTGCGAACATCGGCAGATACATCGACAACAAAATCGAACCTACGATACCACCGACGACAACAATCATCAGAGGTTCTAGCATACTGGTAAGCCCTTTGACTGCTTCTTCAACTTCCGTTTCATAGAAAGCGCCAACTTTCATCAGCATCTTGTCAAGTTCCCCAGTCTCCTCACCAATTGCCATCATTTGAATTGCCAAAGACGGGAAAACTTGCTGTTCTTGCAAAGCAATACTGATCATGCCGCCACTTTGAATTTCCTGTCTGGCATATTCGATCGCATTCGATATCGCCTGATTCCCCGCCACATCTCGCACAATTTCCAAAGAATTGAGAATCGGCACGCCCGATCGCGTCAGCGACCCAAATATCACGCAAAACCGAGCCACAGCAGATTTTTCGATCAAATCTCCAAAAATCGGTAACTTCATCGCAATCCGATCAATTTGCAGGTGGCCCATTGGAGTTTTGTAGTACATATCAAAGGCAAATTTGAGCGCTATAATCACCCCAATAACAGTTATTTGTTGGATGGGAGGCCAAGCCGTACAAAATGCACTAATTGCCAACATAAACAGCGTAAAAGCAGGCAAATCTGCACCAATATCCTTAAAGATTTTAGCGAAAGTTGGCAGCAAGAATATGGTCATTGCGAAAAAAATCACGATCGCGATGGAGAACACAGTCTTCGGATAAGACATCGCCGAATTAATTTCAGCCTCCGTCTTGTGATTTTTTTCCATCATCAGAGCCAGACGATCTAGGGTTTCATCTAGCACACCGCCGACCTCTCCCGCCGCCACCATACTGATAAACAGTTGGTCAAAAACATCAGGAAACTTCGCCATCGCCTCTGCCAAGTTGATACCCTCCTGCACGTCAGCATTCATGCTCCTGAGCGCTCGCTTCAACTTAGCATTAGAACACTGCTCATGCAGCACGGAAAGGCATCTCACGATCGCCACCCCGGCATTAAACATAGCCGCAAACTGACGAGCAAAAATAGCCATATCCTTAACCGTAAGACTGGTAAGGTTATACTCTAGTTGCTCTTGAATCGCACTGAAATCAAAGCCACCTTTCGGTTTTTGACGGATAACGTTGGTAGCCATATATTGCCTCTGAAAATTTATTAAAAGTTAGTTGTCATCAGTCATCAATCATCAGTCATGAACTCTTTTTTCGGACTCATGACTAATGAGTGCTGACCGAATTAATGAGCCCCTCCCTTGCCGCCACCACCAACAGGTGCCGGGCCGATCAAGCGTTCGAGTTCATCAGGCTTAGAAGCCTTGCCCATTGCCGATTCCCAAGTGATTTTACCGGTCTTGTAAAGTTCAGCTAGAGCCATTTCCATTGTCCTCATACCCAACTTCGCTCCCATTTGGATTTGGGAGTAAATCATTGGAGTTTTACCCTCCCGGATCAAGTTAGACATAGCTGGAGTATTCAGCATGATTTCCATCGCGCAGCAGCGGCCACCCCCAATTTTCACAACTAAATTTTGGCTAGCAATTCCGACTAAAGAGTTAGATACCTGGGCACGAACCTGGGGTTGTTGAATGGGCGGGAACACGTCCAAAATCCGATCGACCGTTGCACCCGCAGAATTCGTGTGCAGCGTTCCCATCACCATGTGACCCGTTTCCGCAGCCGAAATTGCCAGACCAATGGTTTCCAAGTCGCGCATTTCCCCCACCAGAATCACGTCAGGATCTTCCCGCAGAGCAGCTCTCAGCGCATTTGAAAAGCTCTTAGTATCTTCGCCCTTTTGACGCTGGTGAAACAAACTCTTGATATTAGGAAACACATATTCGATCGGGTCTTCAACTGTCAGAATATGTTCTGACCGCGTCCGGTTGACCAGATCCAACAAAGCCGCCATCGTAGTAGTTTTCCCGGAACCCGTTTGTCCCGTCACCAACAGCATACCTCTGGGTCTCTCCGTCAGATCCCGCAAAACCTGCGGCACACCTAAAGCATCTGCGTTAGGAATCTTAGAAGCCAGAGCCCGCATACAAGCCGCCCAGCAACCCCGCTCCCGGTAGACATTCACCCGGAACCGAGCCAATCCCTTCACCCCGTAAGCGCAGTCGAGTTCCCACTCCATTTCCAAGTGCTTACGCTGCATATTGTTGAGCATTTGGAAAATCAGGATCTGCACTTCCTCGGCAGCCAGAATGTCGCCGTATTGCGGCTGAGGAGTTAGTTTCCCGCTGACGCGGAAGAAGATAGGCGCGCCCGCCTGGATGTGTATGTCCGAACCCCCTTGCTCTACCAGGGACTCCAGTACGTCTTCAATCATCAGACCCATAGATACCTCTTCTCGATCTAGTTGATAGTTATTGACCAATCTAACTCAGATACATTTAACAGTTAACAGTCAACAGTCAACAGTCAACAGTCAACAGTTAACAGTCAACAGTCAACAGTTAACTGCTGAATCAATCCAAAAAGCGCGGCGTCAAGCAATACGGACAATCCAGCATCTCCGGCTTCAATTCCGCCCGACAAGTTTTGCAGGTAAGTCCCTGCTTGCGTTTGGCTTTCAGTTCCGCCTCCAGCCCGGAGTCAGTAAACGTCACCCGCTCGACTTCTTCAAAGGTAGTCGCGCCTTCCCGCACTAACTGCAAGCTGTAAGCCAACAACGTTTTCATCCCTTCTTCTACTGCTGCTTCCTTAAGTTGCTCTGTGGGAGCCCCTTGAGTGATCAGAGTTTGAAGCCGCTCAGTATTTTTCAGGAACTCGTAAACTCCTACCCGTCCTTTGTAGCCTAAGCCGCCGCACTTGCGACAAAGTTGCTCGCGTTCTGCCAGTCCTTTCCTTTCCTCCACCGGTATGATGTTGGCTTTGTTAACAGTTAGATCGATTTCTTGAGAAGCCGACAGACCGTACCGACCGAGTTCTTGAGCGGTAGGCTGGTAAGGAATGCAGCATTTGTCGCAAACGCGCCGCATCAGACGCTGAGCTAACACGCCCAACAAAGCGGCCGACACCATGAACGGTTCTACGCCCATTTCGTCCAAACGCGCGATCGCCCCAGCCGCGTCATTCGTGTGCAATGTCGTCAGCACTAAGTGTCCAGTCAAGGCAGCTTCCAGAGCTGTTTTGGCCGTTTCTCTGTCCCGGGTTTCTCCCACCAGAATCACGTCAGGATCTTGCCGCAAAAACGCCCGCAGCAGGTTGGAAAAACTCAAGTCTTTTTCCCGAATTACTTGACATTGGGTAATTCCTGGCAAAGCATATTCGATCGGGTCTTCCGCCGTACTGATATTAACCCCCGGATCATTCCGTTCCGCCAGAATCGAGTACAGAGAAGTTGACTTACCAGAACCCGTCGGCCCCGTCACCAAAATCAGTCCAAACGGACGGCTAGCAGTCTCTCGCACCAAAGCCAGAGTTTCTTGATCCGAGATCAACAAACCCAAACCCAACTGAGTGCTGGAACTGTCCAAAATCCGCAGCACGATTTTTTCTCCGTACCGCGAAGGCAAGCTGTTCACCCGGAAATCCACCGTGCGTCCCTCAAACATCCGGCGGATGCGACCATCTTGAGCTTGTCGGCGTTCGGCAATGTCTAGGTTGGCAATAATCTTGAAACGAGCCGTAATCGCTTGCACTACCTGCTTGGGAAACCGGAAATACTCTTGCAGCACCCCATCCTTCCGCATCCGTATCCGCATAAACTCTTCTTGAGGTTCTACGTGGATGTCAGACACCTTTTCCGACAAAGCTTTAGCCAAAATGATGTTGACAGCCTTAATTACCGGAGCCGCCCCAGCATCGTCTATGGTGTTCGCTAAGTCTTCTTGATCGGAACTCACCTCTTCCAGCGAGAGTTCGCCAAAATCTCCGTCCCCTAACTCCAGCTTTCTCTGCTTTTCGGCTTCTGCTATTTTGGCTGCTACCTTAACTTGATCGTCTTGATAGGTCGAAGTTATGTCCTGATAGTCGTCTGGCGTAATCACCCGTCGCTGCAAAGCCAAGCCGTGAGGCTGTAAAATCCGCCGCAAATCTTCTATGGCGTTGAGGTTGTCGGGGTCTACCATTGCCACTAAAACCGCTGGAGGCTCAGTTTCAGTCTTCGCTACGGGTAAAAAACGACCTTGGTGACAAATGTCGATCGAAATTTTCAACCCATCGAGCATAATTCCGAGTTGCTCGTTCGACATTTCGCTCATTTCTGGGTCATACGCTTCCACCCCGTAGACTATCTTCCGTTCAAACATCTGCTGCTTCTTGTAAAGCCGCAGCAATTCTGGGGGCAACTGCTGGCCGGTAAGTGCTTCTAATACCTCCGTCAACCGCTTCCCCGACTTCCGGCTTTCAATTTGAGCTTGATTCAGTTGGTCTCCGTTGACGTAACCCGACTGAATCATCTTGTTGAGAGCCGGAGTAAATTTGCTTACAGCAACTAGCGATGTGGTGGAGCGAAACCCCTGGGGTGTGTTAGTCATAAAAACACTCAATAGGTGGGAACTGAGAGGAAAACTAACGCGGGCTTTTAACCCCCGTCTTCTTTGCTTATGGATGAGCTATCATGTTCTGGCTCGATCCCTATATGTCAAGTGTAAGCTCGTAGTCTCCTCTAATTTTCGTCTACAAATTGACGAGACGTTGGAGGGAGTTGCGGATGCTTGAAATCAGATCTTGTTCGTTGAGTGCGATCGTTGCCTACTTAGCCGATCGACCTGCGAGATACTCTCGTTATAGCCTCATGGCACATCACTTGGGGATTTGCACCGTAGGGGTGTGTCGCCTTTCCACGATCGTTCTATATTCGCAAATTGTTTGGTCAAATTACAGTGCCCCTGCTGGCGCGGTGCATCACTAGGTTAAAGATCCGCTATGCGATCTTTGATGATCATAGCTTTGACTAAAGCGTCGATCGGTCTTTTGAGATATATTTTGATTAATTATGTGCGATCGCGCACAGCCCGATCGTCCAGCCGGAGTCCGAGCGCACAGATTTTGAGCAGCTCTACTTTTGAGTCTGGAAATATTAATATAATTCTACGCTGGTGTCCTAACTGATTAGTAAGTCCGCAAGACCCGCTAATTTGTCTGATTTGAATTACCCAAAATCAAGACTTCAAGCGACTTTAGTATGAATTAAATCCTTGACGCTTGCATCAGAATCAGAGAGCATCTCAGTTTGATAAAAAGCATTTTTTAGAAGTGCGAGCCGGAAAGCTCTGCCGATATATTTAGTCCCCAACAAGCAGCCAACCAAAGCTTTTTGCTGGCTCATACTATCGGTATAGATATAAACGACCATTTTAATATTTTATTGAAAGCTTTGAGGCATTCCTCCACAAAGGCAGGAAATATCCTCTGAATGAGATAGTGCCATAAACAGTAAATTCTAGTTTTCTAGATTTACCCGGTTAACTGTATCTGCTAGAATTGATAGGGTTCTGTCGCGCAGCTTTTATGATTGACGAGGAAAAACAGCAAGATCTAGATCCTAACTCAACTGGGGAAACCCCAGAGGGTTCGCCAATGGCAAGCGAAACTCCGCCGGCACCAGCAAACTCGAACGGATCTGCCGATTGGGAGCTCGAACTTGCTCAAGCTTATCAAAGCGCTCAGCCCGATCGCAAGAGAGCAAACGCATCCGGGGATACTGTTACAGGCAGTTCCACCAACAGCCCGACAGCAGACGCGGCTGAGTCGTGGCAGAGGGAACTAGCCTCTGTAACCGATGAAAAAGAGGCTTTAAAAACTCAGTTGCAAGCCACATCCGCTCAACTAGAAGACCTGAAAAATCAAAATCTCCGCCTAGCAGCAGATTTTGACAACTTCCGCAGGCGCACCCAAAAGGAAAAAGAAGAGTTAGATTTACAGGCAAGGTGTATCACGATCAAAGCCCTGTTGCCGGTGATCGACAATTTCGAGCGCGCTCGATCGCACATCAAGCCACAAAACGACGGTGAGATGAACATTCACAAAAGCTACCAAAGCGTTTACAAGCAAATGGTAGATGGCCTCAAACAAATCGGGGTTTCTCCGATGCGCCCCGAAGGTGAACAGTTTGATCCCAACCTCCACGAAGCTCTCCTCAGCGAGCCCACAGACGAACATGAGGAAGGCACAATCATCCAAGAACTAGAACGCGGGTACATTCTGGGCGATCGCGTCTTGCGGCACGCCAAAGTGAAAGTTGCAGCGCCTGGGATATCTGTGGTAGCCTCAGATGAAAATCCCGATAGTTCGGAAAGTTAATCGGGATACAAGCTACTGCATTCTGAGAAGTCACTGACCCCCGAAGAGAATTCGGGGGCCCCAAGGTGGCAGACTGACCAACTTCTTAATTCAGGACTAAAAGCAGGTCATTCAGTTGACAGTTGACAGTTGACCTGGGACAGCGACCTTTACCTAGAAGGAAGAGGATTGGAGTAATGAATAGTCTGATTTTAATTTCTCCCGATCAGGGTTCCGGCTTTAAACCAATTCTTTCTGGTCAGCGCTTTCTCAACAAATTCTGAAAAATGCTTTAACCCGTCCAAAAATGGGTACAAACCCCCGACTTAAGTCGTGGATGCTCCCAAAATTTTAGACCAAAGTTTAAGATCCCAGATTCATCTTTGGGAGTCAATCTAAAATCTAAAATCTAAAATCGACTTGCCCGTCTTTGATATTGGATTAAGATATCAAGTTGGTTTCCTAAAAATCTAGTCAGGTGATGCTTGTTAAAACAAGCTGAGTCGTTTTTGATCCCCCAATTTGTAGTTGGAAGTTTCCAAACATCCCACAAAGTTTTATGAGGCGCTATGGGAAAAATTATTGGAATTGACTTAGGCACGACCAACAGTTGTGTAGCTGTATTGGAGGGCGGTAAACCAGTCGTGATCGCCAATTCTGAGGGCGGCCGCACAACTCCGAGCATTGTAGGATTTGGCAAGGGGGGCGATCGCTTAGTCGGTCAACTAGCCAAGCGGCAAGCTGTAACTAATGCTGTAAATACTGTTTACAGTATCAAACGATTTATCGGGCGCAGGTGGGACGACACGGAAGAAGAACGATCCCGCACTCCCTATACCTGCATCAAAGGCAAAGACGACACCGTTAACGTCCAAATTCGGAACAAGGTTCACACCCCTCAAGAAATCTCGGCAATGGTACTCCAAAAGCTCAAGCAAGATGCTGAAGCTTATTTGGGACAAGCTGTTACCCAAGCCGTAATTACAGTGCCGGCATACTTCACAGATGCTCAGCGCCAAGCTACTAAAGACGCCGGTACGATCGCAGGTTTAGAAGTCCTGCGGATTGTCAATGAACCGACGGCGGCCGCCCTTTCCTACGGGCTGGACAAGCAAAATATCGAACAAAAAATCTTGGTCTTTGACCTCGGCGGTGGTACTTTCGACGTTTCGATCCTGCAACTGGGAGACGGAATTTTTGAAGTCAACGCCACCGCAGGTAACAACCATCTCGGAGGAGATGACTTTGACGACTGCATAGTTCAGTGGCTGGTAGAAGCTTTCCGAACTCAAGAAGGCAGTGACCTCTCAATAGACAAAATGGCCTTGCAGCGCCTCCGAGAAGCTGCGGAAAAGGCGAAAATTGAACTCTCTCTCTCGCAATCCACATCCATTAATTTGCCCTTCATCTCTTCTGATGAAAAAGGGCCGAAGCACTTGGAAATGGATCTCTCCAAGGCTCAGTTTGAAAAACTTGTCGGTCATTTGGTGCAGGCGACGATAGATCCGGTGACTCAAGCCCTCAAAGACGCAAGTCTTACCCCTAAAGATATAGACAGGATTATTTTAGTCGGAGGCTCAACCCGAATTCCGGCAGTTCAAGAGGCAATTAGCAAGTATTTTGGCGGCGCTTCTCCCGATAAATCGGTGAATCCCGACGAAGCTGTAGCCGTAGGCGCGGCAATTCAAGCCGGAGTGTTGGGCGGCGAAGTCAAAGATTTGCTGCTGCTAGACGTGACGCCACTTTCCTTGGGACTCGAAACCTTGGGCGGTGTGTTCACAAAAGTGATCGATCGCAATACAACTATCCCCACCAGTCGATCGCAAATGTACAGCACCGCCGCAGACGGACAAACCTCCGTAGAAATTCACGTCCTCCAAGGCGAGCGCGCATTAGTTAAAGACAACAAAAGTCTCGGCAAATTCCTGCTCAAAGGCATTCCCGCAGCCCCCCGTGGTGTACCTCAAATCGAAGTTACCTTTGAAATCGATGCCAACGGCATTCTCAAAGTAGCCGCAGAAGACAAGGGAACCGGCAAAGAACAAAGCATCCAAATCTCCAATACAGGAGGATTGACCGAAACCGAAGTCGAGCGAATGCGGCAAGAAGCCGAACTTTATGCCGACGAGGACATCAAGCGCGCTCAAGTCGTCGAACTCAAAAATCAAGCCGACACCCTGGTCTATAATTGTGGTGTCACTTTGAAAACCAACGCGCAATTGCTGGGCGACGACCTCAAAGCCGAAGCCGAAACAGCAACAGCAGCCTTGAAGGCGGCGATGGCTAACCCTGACATTACAGGCGAGGAACTCACGCCCGCAATCGAAGCTTTCAAGCAACTGCTATACTCCCTCGGGACAGCAGTCTACGAGCAAGCCCGCAGCGGGGTAGCCCCCTCTTCGGCAGAGCTTGAAAGCGAGATGATGTCAGAAATAGAAGAGGTTGCAGCTACCGAAGACAGCATTTTGCTGACAGAAGAGCTGCTGGTGGCGATCAAACCTCCACCACCAGCTCCATCACCAGCTCCATCACCAGCTCCGTCACCAGCGCAACCAAAGGCGCAAGTAAAGCGGGAACCAAAACCGGAACCAAAACCGGAACCAAAACCGGAACCAAAGTCAAAGCGACAGCCAAATCCACAGTCAGAACCAAAACCGAAGGTTCCAGAACCTGAAGTTGATGATATGAATCCTTTCCTTTAGATCTGAAAAGATAAAAATTAAAAGTTAAAAATGATTATTTTTGATTTTTAATTTTGTAACTTCAGGAAAGGTCGCCCGTTTCTTTTTCGTACACTTTTTGTTATTTACCTCCAGGCAAGCAGCTTTATGGCCGGTGATTACTATGAAATATTAGGCGTTTCTCGCAGTGCAGACAAAGAGGAAATTAAGCGTGCTTACCGTCGTCTAGCTCGCAAGTTCCATCCAGATGTCAACAAAGAACCAAGTGCCGAGGAGCGGTTTAAAGAAATTAACCGCGCTTACGAGGTACTCTCAGAACCAGAAACCCGCGCCCGTTTCGATCGTTTTGGCGAAGCAGGCGTGAGCGGTGCAGCAGCGCCGGGGTTCCAAGACTTCGGCGACAGCTTTGCCGATATTTTTGAAAGCTTCTTCCAGGGTTTTCAAGGAGGAGCGGGCGGCCAACAACAACAAGGTCGCAGACGCAGCGGCCCAGTGCGCGGAGACGATTTGCGGCTCGACTTGCGGCTGGAGTTTCGCGAAGCAGTGTTTGGTGGAGAAAAAGAACTTCGCATTAAGCACCTAGAAACCTGCGAAACTTGCAGTGGAACTGGCGCCAAGCCGGGAACTAGACCCCAAACTTGCTCGACTTGTACCGGCAGCGGCCAAGTCCGCCGTGCTACCCGCACTCCTTTCGGCAGCTTTACTCAAGTTTCAGTTTGCCCTACCTGTAACGGCACTGGGCAAGTGATTGAGGACAAGTGCGAAACTTGTGGCGGCCGGGGCCAGAAAGAAGTGATGAAAAAGCTGAAAATCACTATTCCGGCTGGGGTTGACAATGGTACTCGTTTGCGGGTTTCCAATGAAGGGGATGCTGGCAAACTGGGCGGGCCGCCTGGTGATCTTTACGTGTTCTTGGCTGTGAATGAAGACCCGCTATTTAAGCGGGACGGCATTAACGTTAATTCGGAAGTGAAGATTAGTTATTTGCAAGCAATTTTGGGCTGCCGGTTGGAAGTGGAAACGGTAGACGGGCCGACGGAATTGTTGATTCCTACGGGAACTCAGGCGAATACTGTTCTGACTCTGGAGAAAAAAGGTGTGCCTAAGTTGGGAAATCCTGTCAGTCGCGGCGACCATTTGATTGCGGTGTCTATTGATATTCCGACTAAGGTGACGGCTGAGGAACGTGAGTTGCTGATGCAGCTTGCTAAGCTGAAGGGCGATCGTACTGGTAAAGGTGGCTTGGAAGGATTTCTGGGCAATTTGTTTCAGAAATAAGCAAATATTTGACACTCAATGGGTGTCAAATTTTCCTGTTTCATAATTCGCCAGCGTTTTATTTAATTCTCTCTCAAAAAAATGAGCGCAATTGCGCTCATTTTGCCAGTGAAGAATAATCATGGGGCAATTGGTGGGAGTAGTCCTCAAAAAAAATGAGACCAATTGGTCTCAAAAATCGGCGGTAAAATAATTCGCCGACAATTGGTTTAATTCTCTCTCAAAAAAATGAGCGCAATTGCGCTCATTTTGCCAGTGAAGAATAATCATGGGGCAATTGGTGGG